>CBFCWS010000112.1:0-8764 GCA_965601765.1 uncultured Ilumatobacter sp.
GACGCCGATCACGCGTGGTGCCGTGGGGTGTCGTCACGGGAACCGCGCCGCGCCCATACTCGGGGCGTGGACCAGTTGCTCTGCGTGATCCGTGGTGGCGGCGATCTCGCGACCGGGGTGGCGTGGCGGTTGTCGCGGGCCGGGGCCGCGGTCGTCGTGACCGAGCTGGCCCGGCCGCTCACGGTGCGACGGTCGGTCGCCCTCTCGGCGGCGGTGTCCGAGGGTGAGGTCGACATCGAGACGATGCGGGGGAGGCTCGCGGCCTCGCAGGCCGAGGCCGTCGACATCGCCACCTCGTCGCGCGGCGAGGTCGTGGCGGTCGTGGTGTCACCCGAGCTGCCCGACATCGAGGCCGACGTGGTCTGCGACGCCCGGCTGGCCAAGCGCAACATCGACACCTCGATCGACGACGCTCCGCTCGTGATCGGTCTCGGCCCGGGCTTCACCGCGGGTGACGACTGCGATGTCGTGGTCGAGACGATGCGCGGCCCCCACCTCGGACGTGCACTCTGGACGGGGACGGCGGCCGACGACACCGGAACGCCGGGCGTCATCGCCGGGCGCGGCGCCGAGCGGGTCGTGCGGGCGCCGGTCGACGGCGCGGTCGCATGGCGCCGCTCGATCGGCGACCTGGTCGACGACGACGAGCAGCTCGGGACGGTGGGTGGGGCTCCGGTGCGCGCTCCGTTCGCCGGCGTGGTGCGCGGACTGATCCTCGACGGCAGCACGGTGACGCAGGGACTCAAGATCGGCGACGTCGACCCGCGGCTCGACCCCGGTCTCTGCCGCGAGATCTCCGACAAGGCGCTGGCGATCGGCGGCGGGGTCGCCGAGGCGGTGTCGTGGTGGATGCTGCGATCCCGCTGACCGACATCGGCCGGGCGCTCGGCATCGGCGACCACGGCCACATCGCGCTGGTCGGCGGTGGCGGCAAGACCACCCTGCTGTACGCGCTCGGCGACCAGCTCGCCGGACGCATCGTGCTCACGACGACCACCAAGATGGGCGCCGACGAGCACCGCGGCCGGACGGTGCTGATCGACCCGTCGGACGAGGAGGTCGTCACGGCGACGGCGGCCGGCCCGGTGGTCGCGCTGCGACGGGTCGCGGGCGGCAAGTCGATCGGCGTCGACCCGTCGCGCTGCGACCGGTGGTTCGCGCGCGTCGATCACGTCGTCGTCGAGGCCGACGGATCGCGTGGCCGCCCGTTCAAGGCGCCGAACGACTTCGAACCGGTGATCCCTGCCACGACCACGCTCGTCGTCCACGTGATCGGTGTCGACGCGCTCGGCCGCGTGATCGCCGACCAGTGCCATCGTCCCCTGCGGGTCGCGGCCCTGGCCGGGTGTCGTGCCGACCGGCGGCTCGCCCCGGAGCTGGCGGCCGGCGTGATCCTCCACGAGCGCGGCGTACTTCGATCCGTGCCGCCGAGCGCAGGCTTCGCCGTGGTGATCACCAAGGTCGACCGGACCACGGCAGCCGTCGCCGATCAGCTGGCGGCCGAGCTGCGCGACCGGGAGCCGGATCTCCGGGTCGTCGCCGTCGCCGCCGGTGATCGCGCGAGCGAGGGCCGTACGTCCCTTGCGCCGCAGCACGATTCCGACGCACCGTGGAGCACGTGAATCCTCTCGATCCTGCGCGCATCGGCGGCCTCCACGGCCGCAGCCTGATCACCACCCACGATTGGCCGATCGGCGACCTCGAGACGCTGGTCGCGATCGCGACCCGGCTGGAAGAGCTGGACCGGGCGCGTACCGACCTCACCTGGCTGTCGGGCGAGCTCGCTTATGCGATGTTCTTCGACAAGTCGACCCGCACGAAGTCGGCGTGGGCCGGCGCAGCGGCCCGCCTCGGCATGCACCCGGTGATCGTCGACGGGTCGTCCACCCAGGTCGAGCACGGCGAGACGGCCGAGGAGACGGGGGCGATGCTCGGCATGAACTCGCACGCGCTCGGCGTGCGCCACGATCTCATCCTGGGTGAGGGCAACGCGTTCATGCGCGACGTGCAGCGCGGCATCGACGACTACCTCGCCGCGACCGGTGACGACCGCGTCGTGCCGATCGTCAACCTGCAGTGCGACATCGACCACCCCACCCAGTCGCTGGCCGACCTGATCTGGCTGCGGGAGCACTTCGGCGGTTCGGTCGCCGGTCGCCGCATCACGATGAGCTGGGCGTACTCGCCGAGCTACGCCAAGCCGCTCTCGGTGCCGCAGGGCGTCGTGTCGCTGCTCACGCGCTTCGGTGCCCACGTGACCCTCGCCCACCCGGAGGGCTACGACCTGCTCCCCGATCCGATGGCGTGGGCCGCCGACGGCGCGACCACCTCGGGTGGTTCGTTCACGGTCACCGACGACATGGACGCCGCCTTCGAGGGCGCCGAGGCGGTCTACCCGAAGTCGTGGGGACCGCGGGCGCTGATGATCGAGCGCGTCGACGCCAACCGTCGTGGCGACGCCGCCGCCATGCACGACATCGAGCAGCGCGCCCTCGCCCACAACGCGCGGTTCACCGACTGGATCTGCGACGAGCGGCGGATGGCGCTCACCGACGACGCGCTCTACCTGCACTGCCTCCCCGCCGACATCGGCGACGAGGTGACGACCGGCGTCATGGACCGGTTCCGGGTGGCGGTCGCCCGGGAGGCCCAGAAGAAGGTGTACGTGATCATGGCGATGCTCGCCGCCGCCAAGGTGCCCGATCTGGCGAACGCACTGGGAGGTGCCCGATGACATCCGAAACGACCGTGGTGACCGACCTCGACCGTCGCGTCGCCGAGCTGGCCGAGCGGTACCTGCCGCTCGGCGTGACCATCCTGCGCGAGGCGATCCGGATCCCCGCCGACCTCGTCGACCTGCCCGCCGACGACGGCGGCGACCCGATGGCCGGCCTCTCGAACCACGAGGGCGCGCGGCTCGGGTACCTCCGCGACGCGATCGTCGAGCACGGTGCCGTCCGCACCGTCGACGACGTCTGGTTCGACGACTACGGCAACCTCGTGTGGACCGTCTCCGACCCCGACGACGGGATCCCGCCCGAGCAGCGGCGGATCGTCTACTTCGACGGGCACTCCGACACCGTGCAGGCGCTGCGCGACCAGTGGCACACCAAGCTGGCCGGTGCCGTCGACCCCTACGACGGGCTGCTCGATCGCAGCGCGGTCGACGCGTCGATGTTGCGCAACGAGCTCGGGTGGGTGCCGCCGGAGGACGAGTGGGATCACCTCGTCTTCGGCCGCGGCTCGGCCGACCAGCTCGCCGGCGTGATCTCGCAGATCATCGCGACGAAGATCCTGCTCGAGCTCGTCGACGACGGTGCGCTGCGCGGCTGCACGGTGCGCTCGTACGCGACCACGGCCGAGGAGGACAACGACGGCGGTGGGCCGCGCCACCTCGTCGACGACGTGCTCCCCGGTGCCGGCCCCGAGCTGGTCCCCGACGTCGTGATCCTCACCGAGGGGACCGGCGATGCGACCAAGGGCGCGCTCGGCATCTATCGAGGTCAGCGCGGTCGCATGCAGATCGAGGTCACGGTGGTCGGCCGGTCGTGCCACGGCTCGATGCCGTTCGAGGGGCTGAACCCCCTGGAGTACGGCGCAGCGATCATCGTCGAGGCCGCGCAGCGCCACGTCGCCGGCGACGGGATGGCGGACCATCCCTTCGTCGGTCGCGGCACCCGCACCGCGTCGTGGGCGAAGCTCGACACGCCGAGCGACTGTGCGGTTCCCGACCGGTTCACGTTCCGGTTCGATCGTCGCCTCAGCATCGGCGAGACACCCGAGCAGGCGGTCGCCGACGTCGACTCGCTCGACGGGGTCGCCGCCGCGCGCGCCGCCGGTCTGACCGTGACGGTCGAGGTGCCGCGCTACCAGCAGCCGACGTGGAACGGCTTCGCGGTCGACAACCCGCAGATCTACCCCGGCTGGATCACGCCGGAGGACCATCCGGCGATCGAGGCAGCGGTCGAGGCGTATCGCCGTGTGGTCACCCCGGCCGTCGCCGCACCGACCGCACCGAGAGCGGACGCCGGCGGTGCCACCTTGCGGAGCGAGCCGAGGGTCGACACCTGGGTGTTCTCGACCGACGGCGTCGGGTTCCCGATCCCGCTCGACCAGACCGAGATCACGGTCGGGTCCGAGAAGGGCTGGGTGGTGTCGGGCGCGGTCACCCACCCGCCGATGTTCGGGATCGGTGCCGGGGTGGAGCAGAACACGCACCGCATCGGCGAGTTCGTCGACACCCGCGAGCTCCAGCACGCGATCGCCGTGCTCGCCCGGTTCCCGAGCGTGTTCGCCGGCCGTCGCTGACATGCGGATCGTCGTCGCGCTCGGCGGCAACGCCCTGCTCCGACGCGGTGAGCGTCCTGATGCCGAGCCGCAGCGACGGAACGTGCAACGAGCTGCCGCAGCGCTGGCGCCGCTCGCCCACGAGCACCAGCTGATCGTCACCCACGGCAACGGCCCCCAGGTCGGCGTGTTGGCGATGGAGTCGGCCGCCGATCCGCTCCTCTCGCGCCCGTTCCCGCTCGACCCGCTCGGCGCCGAGACCCAGGGCCTGATCGGCTACTGGCTCACCCAGAGCCTGCACAACGTGCTGCCCGGACGTGACGTCGTCGCCCTGCTCACCCAGTGCGTCGTCGACGTCGACGACGGGGCGTTCGCCCATCCGACGAAGTTCGTCGGACCGATCTACGACGAGCCGACGGCGCGGGCGCTGGCGGCCGAACGAGCGTGGACGGTCGCTCCCGACGGCGACGCGTGGCGTCGCGTCGTGCCCTCCCCCGAACCGATCGAGGTGGTCGAGCGCGACACGATCCGGCGGCTCGTCGACGCCGGTGTGGTGGTGGTGTGCGCCGGTGGTGGTGGCATCCCGGTCGTGCGCGACGACGACGGCACGCTGTCGGGCATCGAGGCGGTCATCGACAAGGACCTCACGGCCTGGCTCCTCGCGGCGACGCTGGACGCCGATGGGCTGCTGCTGCTGACCGACGTGACCGCGGTCGAGACCGCCTACGGCGAACCCCGGTCGGAACCGATCAGGTCGGCGAGCGTCGCGGAGCTGCACGCGTTCGGCTTCCCGCTGGGCTCGATGGGTCCGAAGGTCGAGGCGGCGTCCCGCTTCGCAACCGGTGGCGGATTCGCAGCGATCGGCTCGCTCGTGGAGGCCGAGGCGGTCCTCGCCGGCCGCGCCGGAACCCGGGTGACCGCCTGATCGGACCTCGAGACCGCTGTCCGCCCGAGCGCCGGCACGGGCCGGAGCCGTCGGCGAATCCCTGGCCCATCATCAGCGGTTGGGTTCGAGCGCCATGCACATCGGCGTCGACATCTTCCACACCGACCAGACGATCGATCCGGTCCGGCTCGCCCGCGAGGTCGAGGACCGCGGTTTCGAGTCCCTGGTCGCACATCGCCGATCACGAGGCGTGGCCGGAGTGGTTCACCGAGTTGACGCGGGTCGAGATCACCGGTGAATCGAGCGGGATCGGCGGCGGGCCATGCCGCTGCGTCCACGGAGCCGGCCCCGGTCGAGCTGTTGCTCTTCTACGGCGACGGGTGCCCGCACTGCCACGCCGAGCTCCAGTTTCTCGCCGAGCTCCAGCAGCGATGGCCCGACCTGCAGATCGTCACCTACGAGGTGTGGAACGACGCCATGAACCGGGCCCTGTACCGCGAGACCGCCGCCGTGTACGGAATCGAGGCGAACGCCGTCCCCGGCACCTTCCTCGCAGGTCGGGCATGGATCGGGTTCAGCAGCTCGATCGGTGACGAGATCGAGGCGACCGTCGCTGCGCTCCACGCAGGGACCCGACCGGCCGAGCCGGACCCGGCCACGATCGACGTCCCGATCGTCGGCGACGTGACGGTCGGCGAACGGTCGCTCGTGTTCGCGACCCTGCTGATCGGGTTCGTCGACGGCGTCAACCCGTGCTCGCTGTGGGTGTTGTCGGTGCTGTTGGCACTGGTGCTGCACTCGGGATCGCGCGCACGAGTGTTTGCAGTCGGATCGCTGTTCCTCGTCGTGACCTCCGCGCTGTACGGGCTCTACATGCTCGGTGCCTACTCGGCGCTGGACTACGCCGGCGAGGCACGCTGGATCCGGGCGGGTGTCGCCGCGATCGCCGGCGCGTTCGGGGTGATGCACCTGAAGGAGTACGTCACGACGGCCGGTCCGTCGCTCACGATCAGCGCCGCCCGCAAACCCGGCTTGTACCGCAAGATGCGCGGCCTTGCAGCGGTCGACCGCTCACTGCCCGCCGTGCTCGGTGGGACGATCGCCCTCGCTGTCGGGGTGTCGCTGCTGGAGACGCCGTGCACGGCTGGCCTGCCGCTGCTGTGGACCGACATGCTGGCCGAACGCAACGTTCCGGCCGGTGGTGCGGCGTTCCTGTTCGCCGTGTACCTCACCGTGTTCCTCCTCGACGAGCTGGTGCTGTTCGGCGCAGCGGTCGTCACGCTGCGGGCGACGAAGGTGCAGGAACGCCACGGTCGAATCCTGCAGCTGGCCAGCGGGACACTGATGTTGACGCTGGCCGGAGCGATGCTCCTCGCACCGCGCGCCCTGGAGTCGCTGTGGGGCACGATCGGCATCTTCGCCGTCGCTGCCGGGGTGGTCGGCACGGTGCTGCTGGCGGAACGGCTCGGCTCGATGAGACATCACGGTCGCCCGGCCTCATCGCAGGCGCCGGCCGGTGGCCAGGGCCGGTCGGCCCAGCCGGGCACGGGGTCAGGGTGGGGCGCGGATAACCGGGCCGGATCGTCGGCGGTCACGAGCACCGAGCACCCCCGAGCGACGTCCGCCTGACACGGCCGGTCCGGCCGCCAACACGACCTCGGCCGCGTCAGCGGAGGACGAGTGTGACCGCTTCGGCAGGGGGCATCGTCGAGCCGATCCGCTCGCGACCGAGTCCCCGCCGCAGGTTGGAGACGTGGGTGTAGAGGGAGTCGAGCGCCTGCGGGCCGGTACGTGGTGACCCGGGGTCTCAGGAACACCATCGGCAACCAGGCGTTCGCCTCGGCGCTGACCTTCGAGATCATGACGAACTCGGACGGCGGGCTCGAGATCGCCCGGTCCGACTGGACGTACGCGCACAGCTGAGCCGGACTCCCGCCCACGAGAACCGACGACGGTCGCAACCCGAACCGGCTGCGGCCGTCGCTCGTCCGCGTCGCCGTGGGTCGGCGGGATTCCTCGATGGCTCAACCGAGGTCGTTGCGCGGTCCCGCCGGCTGCGACACTGCGATCGCAGGCCGAGCGAAGGGGATCCACCGTGTCCGACGACATCATCGGGACGACGCCCGACATCTGGGGTGAGGGGTACTCCACCGACAGCGCGACCGTCGAGCGCGACTACGAGGCCTTCGCCGGGACGGGCTCCTACGACGAGACCTTCGAGGAGTGGGGCTACGTCGGACCTGAGACCGCGGCCGCGATCGTGCGGAACTACGTCCCGCTCGGGAGCCGGATCCTCGACGCCGCCTGCGGGTCGGGCCTGACCGGCGCCGCGCTCGCGCGGCTGGGCTACACCCGGATCACGGGGATCGACATCACGCAGGGCCTGCTCGACGTGGCCGAGGGCACCGGCGCCTACGAGCGCCTCGAGCGTGTCGACATGCAGGTGTTCCCGCTGCCGTTCGACGACGACGAGTTCGACGCGGTCGAGTTCATCGGTGCGCTGACCTACTTCGAGACCAGTGAGATCCTGCGCGAGCTGTGCCGGATCGTGCGTCCGGGCGGGCACGTGGTGTTCAGCCAGCGCGACGACATCATGCGCGCGCTGAGCTACGACGACGAGCTCGACCGGCTCGAGCGCGACGGCGTGTGGACCCGGATGTTCGGTACCGAGCCGATGCCCTACCTGCCCGATCACCCCGACTACGGCGAGGACATCAAGGTCCAGTACTTCGTCTATCGGGTGGTCTGACACCGGGTGCTCTGACCGCTCCGCTGTCGGTCCCGACCGGATCAGGGCGTCGTGACGATGTCGCGCCATCCGTGACGGGGCGCGAAGCCGACGAGACGCTTGGCCTTGTCGTTGGCGTAGAACGTCTCGAACCCGTCGAGCGGCCGTTGTCGGGACACCCCGGCGTAGAAGCGGTCGTACACCTCGGCGCTCGGGATCGCGACCGAGGTGTCGTCGTTGGCCACGTTGAACACTTCGTAGCCGAGACCGTCGGTGTGGAGGCAGCGGTCGACCATGTGGCCGAGGTCGCGGCCCGCTCGCCTGAGCGAACCGATGGCCCCGGGTGTTCGGTCACCCGGGGAGGCCGGACGAAGCGTTCATCTGGCGGTCGCCGTCTCCCCGGCTCGCGCTGCTCACTCGGCCGCGAGGAATCGTCTGCTCGTGACGTTGCGGCCCGACGCCACCTGTTCATCCAGAGTGTGACAGCCCTGCCGTAGCGTTGTCCGGACCGACTTCCCCTCCGTCCGCACGAGTGTTCAGGAGGAACCATGAACGTCCACCCGCTCCGACCGCCGGTCGATCGCGTTGAGGATCCGTTCGCCTCGCCGCCCGACGAGGCTGATCCACCGTTTCCGCACGACTTCCACCCCGACTTCGACGACGCCGACGAGACGCTCGCACGATTCGGCTCGGTCGATCGTCAGTACCGCTACGCGCATCGGACGATCTCGTCGACCGTGCTGTCGGCGCTCACCGGCGTGCCGCTGGCCGACTGTCAGGAGTTCCATTGGGCGTGCTTCGGGTTGCTCGAGCATGTCGGTGACTTCGACGGGCTCGTCGCGGTGCCGCCGCTGCTCGTCGTC
>CBFCWS010000113.1:0-8694 GCA_965601765.1 uncultured Ilumatobacter sp.
GGCGCTGTCGTTGATCACCGGCGCGCAGTACCTCTGGTACTCGCGGGCGACCGAGCGCGCCCTGGCCGAGCAGGCCTCGAGCTGATGCGCTGCGACGTCCTCGCGATCGGGACCGAGCTCCTCCTCGGCCAGATCGTCGACACGAACTCGGCCTGGGTCGGTGAGCAGCTGTCCGCCGCTGGCGTCGACTCGCTGCTCCAGGTGAAGGTGGGCGACAACCTGCCGCGCATGACCGCGACGCTGCGTTCGATGCTCGCCGACGCCGACGCCGTCCTCGTGTGCGGAGGGCTCGGTCCCACACACGACGACGTGACCCGGGAGGCGCTCGCCGCCGTGATGGGCGCCGAGCTGCGGCACGACGACAAGGTCGCCGACGTCATCCTCGAGATGTTCGCCAGTCGCGGTCGCCGCATGCCGCCCAACAACCTGCGTCAGGCGCTGGTGCCGGAGGGCGCAACGGTCATCGAGCAGCAGCGGGGGACCGCACCCGGGCTGATCTGCCCGGTCGTCGTCGACGGTGTCGAGAAGGTCGTCTACGCCGTGCCCGGCGTGCCGTACGAGTTGACCGAGATGTTCGAGCGGGCCGTCCTGCCCGACCTGCTCGCGCGCGCCGGTGAGCGCGCCGTCATCGTCAGCCGCGTCCTGCGCACCTGGGGCGACAGCGAGAGTGGGCTCAACGAACGTCTCGACGACCTCGTCGCCGAGCTCGACGAGCTCGGCAACCCGACGCTGGCGTTCCTCGCGAGCGGCTGGGAGGGCCTGAAGGTCCGGCTGACCGCCAAGGCTGCGACCATCGAGGACGCGACCGCCGTCCTCGATGTGTGGGACGCCCGGGTCCGCGAGCGGGTCGGCGGCATGGTCTTCGGCGTCGACGACGAGACGATCGAATCGGTCGTCCTCGACCTGATGCGGACGTTCGGCTGGACGATCGGGCTCGCCGAGTCGGTCACCGGCGGTCTGGTCGGGGCGCGCCTCACGGGCATCGCGGGATCGAGCGACGTCTTCCGCGGTTCGATCGTCTCCTATGCGACCGAGGTCAAGCAGCGCGTCCTCGGCGTGCCCGACGGCCCGGTCGTGACCGAGGAGGCGGCGATCGCGATGGCGCACGGTGCCCGCCGGCAGCTCGGGTGCGACGTCGCGCTGTCGCTCACGGGCGTCGCCGGCCCCGCCGAGCAGGAGGGCAGGCCGGCCGGCACGCTGTGCGTCGGTCTGGTCTGGCCCGACGGGGAGACCTCGACAAGCTTCCGTCTCCCCGGCCGTCGCGAGCAGATGCGCCAGTTCAGCGTCATCTCGTCGCTCGACTTCCTCCGCCGCACCCTCGCGACATCTGGTGCGACATCTGGGGTCTGACCCCAGACGTCGCGGACACCTGGGGTCTGACCCCAGATGTCCGGCTGATGGTTCAGGGCCGGCGTCCGACGAATCCCAGGAGCTGGTCCTGGATGCTGGCGTCGTCGCCGATCTCGATGGGTGGCCCGAACATGTTGGGTCCGCGGAGCATGCCCTCGGGTGCCCGTTGCAGGCCCATCAGGGTCGAACTGGCCGCTTCTGACGGCAGCGTGTCGTCGACCCCGATCGATCGAGCGAGGTCCCAGGAGTGGATCAACAGATCGCCGATCACGAAGCCGGCGGCCTGCTGCTTGGGCATACCGCCGAGCGCTTCGGCGGTCCCCTCGAGATTCGAGGGATCGTCGAGCGCCGCCGAGAGCTTCGGCTCGATCGTCGCCCAGTCGTCACCAGGGGAGGTGCCGGCGCCCAGCGCGCCGCCGCCCATGGCTTGCCAGTGCATCGCGTGATCGACCAGTTGGCGGACCGTCCACTCGTCGCAGGTCGTCGGCTTGTCCCAGTCGTCGTCCCCGATCTGGGCCGAGACCTCCGACCACTTCGCTGCCGCCTGCCGCCAGACGTCCCCCATTGCGCTCATCAGCATTCTCCTCTCGTGGTTGAGCACAGCATGGCAGGTCGCACTGCGATGCGGCGCAGCCGCCGCCGGACGTTGCGGTCGCTCTATCCTGAACGGTGCCCCCGTAGCTCAGCTGGACAGAGCAAGTCCCTTCTAATGACAAGGTCGCAGGTTCGAATCCTGTCGGGGGCGCGGTACTCTGAGGCCCGCTCCGGGCTCATCCGAGCGAACCCCCACCGAGAGGATCTGCGTGAAGTTCAAGAAGGGCGAGACCGTGATCTACCCCCAGCACGGCGCCTGCGTCGTCAAGGGCACGAAGAAGATGGAGGCCTTCGGCGAGAAGCGTGAGTACCTCATCCTGGAGACGGTCATCACCGAGATGACCCTCAAGGTCCCGGTCGACATGGCCGAGGAGGTGGGCGTGCGCCCGCCGGTCAGCGCCGACGAGCTCGAGGATCTCGTGGCCGTGCTCGCCAAGCCGGACCCGCGCGTGCCGTCGAACTGGAGCCGTCGGTTCAAGAACCACCAGGAGAAGCTCAAGAGCGGCGACGTGTACCAGGTCGCCGAGGTGGTGAGGAACCTCGCGGCACGCAACCGCGACGCGTCGCTGTCGGCTGCCGAGCGGACGATGTACGAGCGGGCACGGGTGAACCTGGTGTCGGAGATCTCGCCGGCGCTCAAGGTCTCCTCCGAGGCGGCCGAGGCCTATCTCGACGACGCCCTCGCCAAGGGCGTGCTCAGCGCCGGCGACGACGACGCAGCGAAGAAGAAGGCCAAGAAGTAGCCGTCCGGGTCGCCGATCCGGTCCCCGACGATCGGATCGCCCGACACGGGCGACGTCCTCGGCCAGGGCGGCGTCGCGTGCGTGGTGGCGGGCCGTGCCAGACTGCGGGCATGGCACGAGTCGCATTTCTCGGTCTGGGGGTGATGGGGGCGCCGATGGCAGCTCACCTGTCCGAGGCCGGGCACGAGGTCACCGTCTACAACCGGACCCCCGCGCGCTCGCTCGCCTGGGTCGCACTGAACGGCCACGACGCGGCGCCGACGCCGGCCGAGGCGGCCGAGGACGCCGAGTTCGTGATGACGTGCGTCGGCAACGACGACGACGTCCGTGCGGTCACGACCGGTCCGCACGGTGCGATCGCCACCATGTCGGAGGGCGCCGTGCTCGTCGACCACACGACGGCATCGGCCGACCTCGCCCGGGAGCTCGCATCGACCTGCGCACCGCGCGGGATCGGGTTCGTCGACGCACCGATCTCGGGTGGCCAGGCCGGCGCCGAGAACGGCGTGCTCACGGTCATGTGCGGCTCCGACGACGAGGCGGTCTTCGAGCGTGCCCGGGCGGTGATCATGGCCTATGCGCAGGCCTGCAACCTGATCGGCCCCGCCGGCGCCGGTCAGACGACCAAGATGGTGAACCAGATCTGCGGCGCGGGCGTCATCCAGGGCCTGGCCGAGGGGATCGCGTTCGCGCAGCACGCCGGGCTCGACGTCGACAAGGTCGTCGACACGATCTCCAAGGGTGCATCGGGCAGCTGGCAGATGGACAACCGGGCACGCACGATGGCTGCGGGGGAGTTCGACTTCGGCTTCGCCGTGGAGTGGATGCGCAAGGATCTCGGCATCTGTCTCGACGAGGCCCGCCGGGTCGGTGCGTCGCTGCCGATCACGGCGCTGATCGACCAGTTCTACGCCCGCGTCGTCGCCCAGGGCGGACGGCGACTCGACACGAGCTCGCTCGTCACACTGCTCACGGAGGACTGACGCCGCCGCGGGCCGCCGCTGTTCGACGCGGGCCGGCGCTCAGGCCCAGCCGTCGTCGTGAGCGATCGGACGCTCGTAGTGCGCGATCCCGTCCTCGATGCGCTGGTTCAGCGTCTCGAGCACCGTCACGCGCGCCCATCGCTTCTGCTCGCCCGAGACCACGTGCCAGCGGGCCCGCTCGTGGTCGGTGCGGGTCAGCATGTCCTCGACCGCCGCGTTGTACTCGTCGATCTTGTCGCGGTTGCGCCAGTCCTCCTCGGTGAGCTTCCACCGCTTCATCGGGTCGTTCCGCCGCTTCTCGAACCGCTTGAGCTGCTCCTCGGGGCTGATCTGGAGCCAGAACTTGACGATGATCAACCCCTCGTTCGCGAGGATGCGCTCGAAGTGCACGATCTCGTCGTACGCGCGCTTCCACTGCTCGTACGTCGCGTAGCCCTCGACCCGCTCGACCAGGACGCGGCCGTACCAGCTGCGGTCGAACAGCGCCATCCCACCGAGACCGGGCACCTCCTTCCAGAACCTCCAGAGGAAGTGCTTGCGCTTCTCGTCGAACGTCGGCTTGGCGAACGCCGAGACGCGGTAGTGCCGTGGGTCGAGCGGCTCGACGATCCGCGAGATGGCACCGCCCTTGCCCCCTGCGTCGGAGCCCTCCAGCACCACGAGGATGCCGGGACCGATGCCGTGGTCGTCGAGGTGACCCCCGGTCTTGAGCCGGAGTGCGAGCAGCCGTTCCTGGGCGGCCCCGAGCCGTTGCTCGTACTCCTCCCTACCGAGTCGCACGCTGAGATCGAGCTGGTCGAGACGTCCCATCGCCTGCGACCGTAGCCCGATCCGGTTTGCGTTCGTTCACCCGCCCGTCACGTGGCAGGCTGGGCAGGTGCCGATCCCGCTTCAGGTCTTCGCAGCAGCGATCTTCGACGACCACGACATGCCGCCGTGGCACCCCGAGCACAAGGGTCGGCTTGACGCGGCACTGGCCGGAGTCTCCCAAGCCGGCCTCGACGAGGCGACGGAGTGGATCGTCCCCGATCCGGTCCCGCTGGCCGACCTCGAGCGGGTCCACGCCGCCGACTACGTCGCCTCGATCGAGGCGTTCTGCGCGGCCGGCGGAGGCGAGCTCGACGCCGACACCGTGGCGAGCAGCGGCTCGTGGCTGACCGCGAGGCGGAGCGCCGGAGCGGTCCTCCAGGCGATCGACGCGCTCCGGGCCGGCCGATGCGACGTGGCGTTCGCGGGTGGGCGCCCGCCGGGTCACCACGCCGTCCGGAACCGCGCGATGGGCTTCTGCTTGTTCAACAACGCCGCGATCGGCGCCGCGAAGCTGGCGGCGGAGGGGGAGCGGGTCGCGATCGTCGACTGGGACGTCCATCACGGCAACGGCACCCAGGACATCTTCTTCGACGATCCCGACGTGCTGTACGTCTCGACGCACGAGTCCCCGCTGTACCCGGGGACGGGGATGCTGCGCGAGGTCGGCTCGGGCGCCGGCGCGGGCACCACGCTCAACCTTCCGTTCCCCCAGGGCACCGCCGGCGACACGTTTCGCGCCGCGTTCGACGACGTCGTGATCCCCCTGATCGAGCGGTTCGCCCCCGACTGGCTCTTCATCTCGGCCGGATTCGACGGCCACCGCGCCGACCCCCTCGGCGGGCTCAGGTTGACCGCCTCCGACTACGCCGACCTGGCTCGCCGCCTCCAGGGCCTCGTGCCCGCGCAGCGGTTGCTCGTGGTCCTCGAGGGCGGCTACGACCTCGAGGCGCTGACGTACAGCACGGGTGCGACCCTGAGCGCGCTGGTGGGCGGGGCGTACCGTCCGGAGACCGTGAGTACCGGCGAGATCGGCATGCCGACGGTGACCGCAGCGAAGCAGCTGTGGGAGCTCGGTTGATGCGGACGACCGGCGACGGCTTCATCCAGTGCTCCGACGGTCACGTCCGGTGGGGGATGTACGGCGCGGCCGGCGTGGTCTTCGTCGTCCGCCGCCCCGATGGCCCACAGGTGATGCTCCAGCGGCGTTCGCTGTTCGCCCACGAGGGTGGGACGTGGTCGTGCGCCGGGGGTGCGCTCGATGTCGGCGAGACACCGCTCGACGGCGCGCTCCGTGAAGCCGCCGAGGAGGTGGGTGACATCCCGCAACCGGTCCGGGTGCTCGGCCACACGGTGTTCGCGCCGGCGACCGACTGGTCGTACACGACGTTCGTCGTCGAGGTCCCCCGCCAGTTCGGCGCGTCGATGAACTTCGAGACCGACGAGATCGCGTGGGACGCACCTGACGACGTCGACGACCGCCCGCTGCACGGCGGCTTCGCATCGGCGTGGCCCGAGCTGCGCCGCATCATCGAGGAGGCGATGTGAGCGACCGATTCTTCCCCTACGAGCTCGACCGCCGGTGGGCGGCGATGTTCGTCGCCCTCCGCGTCGACGCGGACGACGGCGTCACGGTCACCGACGACGGCGAGCTGATCGCCACCTTCGGGTGGGTCTCGGTGCGCACCACCGTCGACAACGTCGACCACACCGAGGTCACCGGGCCGCACCGCTGGTACACGGCCGTCGGCCTGCGGCTGAGCTTCGCCGACGACGGGCTCACGTTCGGCACCAACCACCGTCGCGGTCTCTGCATCGCCTTCGTCGAACCGATCCCGAAGGTGATCGGGTTCAAGGACCACTCGGCGTTGTGGGTGAGCGTCGCCGACCCGGAGGGCCTGGCCGCGGCGATCGCGCCCCCGGTGTGACGATCGGGGAGGTCGTCCCTAGGGTGGGCGGGATGCGCAAGCCCGACGTGACCGTGCCCGACACCGACAAGCCGACCGAGCTCGTGACGATCGACGACATCGTCGGCGAGGGTGACGAGGCGACGCCGGGCAGCGACGTCACCGTGCACTACGTCGGCGTGTCGTGGTCGACCGGCGAGCAGTTCGACGCATCGTGGGATCGGCTGGAGCCGTTCAGCTTCGGGCTCGGCGCCGGCCAGGTCATCGCCGGCTGGGACGAAGGCGTCGCCGGCATGAGGGTCGGCGGCCGACGCACGCTGCACATCCCACCGGACAAGGGCTATGGCGCCCGCGGGGCCGGCGGCGTGATCGCCCCGAACGAGACCCTCGTCTTCGTCGTCGACCTGCTCGGCGTCAGCTGAGCCGCGCCGGCACGGCGTTGGCGCGGATCACGTCGCGATACCAGAACGCGCTGTCGCGAGGCGTGCGCTCGAGGGTCTCGAAGTCGACGTGCACGAGACCGAACCGCTTGCTGTACCCGTGCGCCCACTCGAAGTTGTCGAGGAGCGACCACTGGAAGTACCCGCGCACGTCGACGCCGGCGTCGATCGCCTGGCGGAGCGCCCGGAGGTAGCGGTCGAGGTAGTCGACGCGGCGACGATCGTCGATGCGTCCGTCGATCACCGGATCGTCGAACGCGCACCCGTTCTCGGTGATGTAGACCGGCGGCAGGTCCGGATACTCGCGGTCGAGGCGCACCAGCAGCTCGGTGAAGCCCTCCGGTGTGATCGGCCATCCCATGTCGGTGTGGTCGGCGCGCCGCGGGCTCGGGACGACGCCGCGGACGCCCGGGTAGTCGCCGATCTCCGGTTCGGTGTCGTCGTCGGTCCGGCCGCGGACGAGGAGATCGAAGTAGTAGTTGATCCCGATCCAGTCGAGCGGCTGCGCGATCTGCTCGGCGTCGCCGGCGCGGACGACGTCGGCGAGGAGCGGGCCGAGGTCGTCGACGACGTCGCTCGGGTAGCCGCCCGTCAGGGCCGAGTCGAACCACCATCGGTTGTGGAGCCCGTCGATCCGCCGGAGCGCGTCGTCGCTCGCGGAGGGTGAGCCCTCGGTGCGGACCGGTGACGGGTTGTAGACGGTGCCGAGCGCCAGCCCGGAGCGCTCGGCCCGCATCGCCTCGACGGCGAGTCCGTGCGCGTACTGCTCGTGGTGCGCGACTGCGACCGCAGCGCGCCAGTCGGTCATCCCCGGCGCGTGCCGACCGTTGGCATGGCCGAGATACGCGTGGCACCACGGCTCGTTGAACGTTGCCCACATCTCGACCCGGTCGCCGAACAGCTCGACGGCCCTGGCGGCGTAGTCGGCGAAGTACTTCGCGGTATCGCGGTTGCGGAAGCCGCCCCGTTCCTCGAGTGCCGACGGGAGATCCCAGTGGAACAGCGTCACGCACGGGGTGATCCCGCGGTCGAGGAGGAGGTCGAACAGGCGCGAGTACCACGCGGCGCCGGCGTCGTTGACACGCCCCTTGCCCTCGGGCATCAGCCGCGACCAGGACATCGAGCAGCGGTAGGCCTGCAGGCCGAGCTCGGACATCAGTGCGACGTCGTCGTCGACCCGGTGGTAGTGGTCGCACGCGACGTCGCCGGTGTCGCCGCCCTCGACCTTGCCGGGCGTGTGGGAGAAGTCGTCCCAGATCGACGGGCCCCGCCCGTCGGTGTGGGCCGCGCCCTCGATCTGGTAGGCCGCCGTCGCCGCGCCCCACACGAAGTCGTCGGGAAAGGGGCAGACGGGTCGTTCGTTCATCGGCGGCGACGGTAGCCGACCGTCGCGTCGACGCGGCAACGGTTGTCGAGCCCGATCCCGTCGCGCCCGATCCGGTCGACCCGATACGTTCGGGGCGGTGACGACCGACATCGCTCAGGTTCCGCGGCTCGTCGTGATCGGCGACTTCGCCTGGGACGTCCTCATCCGTACGAACGCGGAGCTGCTCCGTGGCGGTGACACGTTCGGCGAGGTGGCCCTCCTGCCAGGCGGGAGCGGTGCGAACGTCGCCGCCTGGGCGGCCCGCTCCGGGATGCCGACGCACTTCATCGGCAAGATCGGCCGGGACCGGATGGGTCAGCTCGCGGTCGAGGACCTCGCCGCCGAAGGTGTCACGCACGATCTCGTCGAGTCCGACGCGAACGTGACCGGGTCGGTCGCGGTGTTCGTCGACCACACCGGCGAGCGCTCGATGGTGTCGGGGCACGGCGCCGACTTCTTCCTCCTGCCGAGCGAACTCCCGCGCCCGCTGCTGCGCCGGGCCGA
>CBFCWS010000114.1:0-8692 GCA_965601765.1 uncultured Ilumatobacter sp.
CACGCTGTCAGCCTCTTCACCACCTGCGCCCGGCATCCGACGACGACCACACGACTCACGGCGCGCGCAGTCGACCATTCTCGCGTGCCTCGGTCGAATGGCCAGGTCGGGTCGGCGTCAGCCCGCAAGTCGGTCGACGAACAGATCGCCGGTCGCTCCGATGCCGAGCAACCACACGATGAGCGTCACGTGCAGGACGTCGTTCTCCGAGAACCACCGCCCGCGGGCCCACAGCCGGTCGCCGATGCCGCTGCGGCGGTAGAGGCCGTACGCGGTCATGCAGGCCAGGAGTCCGGCCCACACGCCGACGAGGGCACGGTCGAGCGGGTCGCCGCCGCGCGCCACGGCGGCGACGTGGATCCCCAGCATCGCCACGACCGCCGGCGCGCTGACCAGCGACATCCACTCGAAGCTCAGCAGGAACCGGTTGGGCAGCACGGCCCCGACCAGCGTCGACGCCGTGAAGCCGACCGCCGTCGACACCGCCACGAGCACCAGGACGGTGCGGACCGGGCCGTCGGTCGCGAGCACCGCCGTGGCGACGAGGAGCGCGTCGATGCTCAGCTGCTGACAGACCATGTAGGTCGCCTCCCACCAGTTCGTCCACCGCACCCGACCGTCCCGGCACTTGAGGTGGTAGCCGAACGCCTGGTAACTGGTGCCGGCGAGCAGCGCTCCGACTCCCCACAGCCACAGCCCGACCGCCCAGAGCTGGAGCACCGTCTCACCGTCCGCGAGCCACCACCACCGGGCGCCGAGGAGACAGGCCAGGAGACCGAGCGCGTACACCCACAGCGTCGACGACGGTTGGGTGAGCACCACCCTGCGACCGGCCAGGGTCAACCTCCGGACCGGTTGCCGTTCGGCCCAGGTCTCGGTGGTCAGTCCCGGCTGATCGTGATCGAGCAGGTGGATGCGCCCGAAGACTCCCCGGATCGAGCGCTTCGCCGTCACGACCGGCGCAGGGACTCGACGAGGTTCCGCTGCGCGTCGTCGAGCGGCGGTGGGATCAGCACGAGCTTGCCGACGTGCTCCTTGCGGAGGAACAGCTGCTGCGCGGTGGCGATCTCCTCGAGCGGAAACGTCGCCGCGAGGACCGGGTCGATCTCGCCGCGTTCGACGTAGCCGACCAGGTTCCCGAAGACCGGCTCGTCCCATCCGGTGCACCCGATCAGCGTGAGGTCCCGCAGGTAGAAGGTGCGCATGTCGAACGTGACGATCGGTCCGGCGATGGCGCCGGACGACGCATACCGGCCGCCGCGCGCGAGGGTCCGGATGACGTGGCCGAAGTCATCGCCCGCGACGTTGTCGATGGCCACATCCACGCTCGACTCGCCGACGGCGTCGACGAGGTCGGTGCCGCGAGCGACCACGCGATCGGCTCCCAGGGCCAGGACCGCATCGGTCTTGTCGCGGCCGGCCACGGCGGTGACCACGGCGCCTCGGCGCTTGGCGAGCTGGACCGTCGCCGCCCCCACTCCACCCGACGCTCCGGTCACCAGGACATGATCGCCGGAGCGCACGTCGGCACGATGGATCATGTTCTCCGACGTGCCGTAGGCACACGGGATCGTCCCGAGCTCGGCGTCGGTCCAGGTGCTCTCGACCGGGAACACCTCGGAGGCGGGCACGATCACGAACTGCGCGAAGGCGCCGTCGAAGTCCGATCCCATCCAGATGTTGGACGGGTCGTCCCATCCGTGGGTGCGGATGCAGGCACGCACCAGGATCCGATCGCCGATCAGCGCGGGGTCGACGCGCGAGCCGACCCCGACGACGCGGCCGCAGCAGTCGGTTCCCTGGACGAAGGGGAACGGGGTCTCCTCGTTCCAGCCACCGTCGCGCTGGTCCGCAGCCGCCGACATCTCCGACTCGTCGTCACCAAGGTCGAGGGTTCCCGCGCTGACCTCGGACGAGTACCAGCCGAGCCGAGTGTTGATCTCGGTGTTGTTCACTCCGGCGGCCAGAACGTGGACGAGGACCTCGTCGGGCCCCGGCTCCGGGACGGGGACGTCGCAGAAGTCGAGCATGTCGAAGCCGCCGTTGGCCCGGGTGACCACCGCTCTCATCGACAGGGCGCCCGACGCGAGCTCGAACCTGTCCGGTCGCTTCTGGTCGGCGATCGCCACTGGTGTCTCCATCCTCCGCCCGTCGCCCACCCCTGATGCGACGCGGTCCGGCGTGTAGGTCGGAACCCTACCGAAGCGGCGTCCGATACATGGGCGATCCGACACGTCCTGGTCACGCACGAACGCCTTCAGCTCCGCAGCGGTCGCCTCTTCGAGGGAATGGCCGAGGTACTCCCGCAGCCGCAGGATCGTCACGTAGTCGAGGGCACCGCGGCGGGATCTCCCGAGGGCGACCCAGTCGTTCAGCCACTCGTCGACGAGGGCGGCGTCCTCATCCAGGCCTATGAGGTAGTCGTGGTTCCGACGCCCGAAGAACCCCTGATCGGGGTTTCTCGAGACCGAGAGCGGACGACGGGATTCGAACCCGCGACCCTCACCTTGGCAAGGTGATGCTCTACCAACTGAGCCACGTCCGCGTGTGGCGAGTCACGATATCGCGCTCCGCGGGCGAGCGGACAGCTCAATCCCGGGCGTCGGCAGGACGCAGGTCGACGCGGAGCGTCAGGACGCCGTCCTCGAGGGACGCGTCGGCGTCACCGATGATCGCGAAGTCCTGGAAGTCGAGCTTGGCCTGCTGGATGAAGTTGGTTCGCTCCTCGCCGGCCACGGGCGGCAGCGGGCGCTGCTTCACCGCCTTGGCACGTTCGCGGAACCTGGCGAGCATCGCATCGACGTCGAAAGAGGCCATGCGCCGAGCGTACCGGCGGGGATCGGAGCGATGTCAGACCGGGCGCTCGGTGTGGACGTCCTCGCCGTCCCGCACGTCGTCGTGACCGGCCGTCGGCTCATCCACCGGCTCGTCGACGGGCTCGCCCGCCGGCTCGTCGACCGGCTCGCCCGGCGTCGAGTTCACGGCAGGATCGGCCGTCGTCGGGTCGGGGTGGCCGGCGAGGGTCTCCTGGGGCGCCGTGCCGTTGCCGCCGACCAACACCTGCTCGCCCCGGAGGTCGTCGAAGCCGGGGGCCTGCGGTCCCCGGTCGAACTGTTCGTCGAGAGCGGGGAGGGCCGCCATGCGTTCGATCGGCTCGGCCCCCTCCGGTCGCAGGTCGTCGAGGTCGCGCCGCTGCCAGACCGGGTCGGTGCTGCGCCACGAACGGTCGCTCATCCGCTCGAGGGGCGCGAGCACCTCGGGGTCGGGCCGGGTGGTCCTCACCATCCAGATTGCGAGCATGACGAGCGCGACACCCAACACGACGAGCAGTGCCACCAGCGCCCACACCGTGGACGATCGATCGGGTTCTGACGCAGCGAGGGGTGCCGTCGCGAGGTGTGACCACATGCCGTGAGACATTCTGCCAGGGAGGTCAGCCGATCCGTGGCTTCACCCCCGCACGCCGCCGACGAGTCCGCCCGGGATCGAGCTGATGGGTCGGGCACCACACGGTCGTGCGGCCGCCGACCGCGGATCGCACGAGCGGAGTGCCGTCGTGTGGGCACGGTGGCAGTCGCGCCCGGCGATCGGGATCGAGCTCGCCGGTGTGGGAACCACCCCGGGCGAGCATCGCCGGCAGGTGCGTGCGGATCGCGGCGGTGAGCCGGTCGATGCCGTCCGCGCTCACCTCCCCCGCCGGCACGGCCGGCGCCACACCCGCCTGGAACATCACCTCGTCGGCGCTCATGTTGCCGAGCCCGGCGAGGCGCGACTGGTCGAGCAGCACGGCCTTGAGCGGCCGACTGCCCCGCAGCGCAGCTGCGATCGCGTCTCGGAGCCCGTCGCCGCGCGCCGCATCGAGCACGTCCGGGCCGAGGTGGGACAGATCCGGGTCGAGGTCGAACCGCGCCCACCGGCGCGGATCGTTGACGCGCAACGATCCGCCCTCGGCGAAGCCGATCACGAGCCGGTCCCACTGCGGCGCGTCGCGGCCTGAGGAGTACGCGAGCTGGTCGATCGCGGCACGGTCGTCGACGACCAACCGGCCCGTCATGCCGAAGTGCAGCCCGAGGTCGACGCCGTCGCCGCGCACCACGACGACCTTCCCGTGCCGGCCGACGGCAGCGATGCGCTGACCCGGCAGCTCCGATCGGATCGCGTCGGCCGCGACCTGCCGGTCGTCGACCACCACCGATCCCACGGTGCGCCCCATCGCCGCGGCGGCGGCCCGGCGGTAGATCTCGGCTTCGAGTCCTTCAGGCACGGCGGACCGCCAGTTCGCCCACTCAGGCGTCGAGACGGTCGAGGAACTCCCGGATCGGCGCGCCGACGTCGTCGCTGTGGATCAGGAAGGCGTCGTGGCCGTGCCGGGACGAGATCTCGACGTACTGGTTGGGCACACCGTTGAGGCTCAACAGCTCGGCCATGTGGCGCTGCTGGTACGAGGGGTACAGCATGTCGCTGTCGATGCCGATCGTGAGGTTGGGCACCGTGATCCTCGACATCGCCGCCTCGAGGCCACCCCGCCGGCGACCGACGTCGTGGAGGTCCATCGCCTTGCCGATCACGAGGTAGCTGTTGGCGTCGAAGCGGGTGACGAGCTTGTCGCCGTGGTAATGGAGGTAGCGCTCGACCTCGAACTCCTGCCACAGCCCGAAGTGGTCGCCGTGCTTGGCGCGGTCGGTGAGGTCGCGACCGAACCGCTCGGTGAACGCGTTGTCGCTGCGGAACGTGACCTGCGCGACCTGCCGGGCGATCGCCAGCCCGGCCGCCGGGCCATCGCCCGGCTCGGCGTCGTAGTAGTCGCCGCCCCGCCATCCCGGATCGAGCGCGATCGCACGCCGACCGATCACGCCCCAGGCGATCTGTTGGGCGCTGGCCGCCATGCAGCTCGCGATCGGGATGATCGACCGCACCCGGCGCGGGTAGGTGATCGCCCATTCGAGCACCTGCATGCCGCCCATCGACCCACCGACGACGGCCGCCCACTGCCCGACGCCGAGATGGTTCATCAGCCGCATCTGGGCGCGCACCATGTCGCGGATCGTCACGACCGGGAACCGCGAGCCGTACGGCCTGCCGTCATCGGGGTGCGGGGACGCCGGACCGGTCGAACCCTGGCACCCGCCGAGCACGTTCGGGCACACGACGTACCAGCGATCGGTGTCGATGTACTTGCCCGGGCCGACCACGTCGTCCCACCACCCCGGTGTCGGGTGGCCGCGTTCGGCCCGTCCGGCGGCGTGGGAGTCGCCGGTCCAGGCGTGCAGGACCAGGACGGCATTCGATCCGTCGGGGTCGAGCTCACCCCACGTCTCGTACGCCACGGTGACGTCGCGGAGCGTGTCGCCGCTCTCGACGGCGAACCCGCGGTCGGTCGCGAACGTGAAGAACTCCCGTCGGCCCGGTGGATCGCCCGGTCGCCACGCACCGGTCACCGGCGCCGGCGAGGTCCCCACGTGTCGCGACACTAGCGGCGATGCAGACCATCGATCGCAGGCCGCTCGGGTTCACGCCGCCGGGGTGGTCAGCCGCCGGGCCATCGCGACGGCGTGGTCGAGGGAGCCGGTGAACGCGGCGCCGGTCCACGCGATGTCGAACGCCGTCCCGTGGTCGACCGACGTCCGCACGATCGGCAGGCCGAGGGTGACGTTGACGCCGCTCTCGAACGCGAGCAGCTTCATGGGACCGTGGCCCTGGTCGTGGTACATCACGACGATCGCGTCGAAGCGGCCGCCGTGCACCGCCTGGTGGAAGACCGTGTCGGCCGGGTGCGGGCCGGTCGCGTCGATCTCCGCGTCGACCGCCCGTGCGATCGCCGGGGCGATCCGCTCGGCGTCCTCGCTGCCGAACAGCCCGTGCTCACCCGCGTGCGGGTTCAGCCCGCACACGGCGATGCGCGGCGTCGGCCGGAAGCGCTGCGCCGCGTCGTGCGTGAGCTCGATCACCCGCAGCACGCGATCGGGCTGCACGCGATCGATGGCCTCGGCCAGCGAGCAGTGCGTGCTCACGTGGGTGACCGCCAACGTGCCGTGCGCGACCTCGGCGGCGAGCATCATCGCCACCGACGCCGCGCCACACCGTTCGGCGATGTACTCGGTGTGGCCCACGAAGCCGGGATGGGTGAGCTGCGTCGCCTCCTTGTTCATCGGCATCGTGACGATCGCGGCGACGTCGCCGGCGAGCGCGAGGTCGGTCGCGGCGGTCACGTAGTCGAGGGCGGCCGCACCTGCGGCCGCGTCCAGCTCACCGGGCCGGTGCTGATCGGCGGCGAGGCGGCGCCGGTCGAGCACGTCGAGTCGGCCGTCCGCGGCGGCGGCCGGCTCGGAGATCGAGACGATCGCGTCGGCGAGCGCCGGATCGAGGCCGAGCACGCCGACGCCGTGGCGCAGGATGGCGGCATCGCCGACGACGACCGCGTCCCGGTCGAGCAGCGCGCCGTCCGCGACCCTGCGGAGGATGATCTCGGGACCGACCCCGGAAGGGTCGCCCATCGTGATCGCGAGCGGGGCGATCACGCAACGCTCGGCCGTCGCAGCGCGCCGATCAGACCGACGAGAGCACCGTCGTCGCCGAAGCCGCCGGATCGCGTGACGATCTCGCACGGCCACCCGTCGACGTCGAGCACGGCCGTGCCGCCGCCGAGGGTTCCCCTGACCTCGACCGTCGCCGGCCCGATGAGGGCCGCTGCGGTGTCGCCGCCGATCACGATCGTCGCCGCCACGTCGACCGCGCCGGTCAGCGAACGTGCACCACGTGCGAGCTCGCTCGCGGCGGCGACGGCGAGCGGCTCGTCGACGTCGCCGACCGGGATCTCGCTCGCCAGGATCAGCACGCCGTCGCGTGCCAGCGCACGAGCGGAGATGCTGTCGGCGATGTACGTGACGGTCACGCCGGTGCGCTCGGCGGTAGCGAGCTGGGCTCGGGACGTCGGGTGCACGCTCCCGCAGACGACGAGGATCGCGCCGTCGACGCCGACCTCCGTCGTCGCGCCGGTCGACGCCGCGCCGCCGAACGCACGGCCCACCGCGACACCGGTCCCGGCCAGCACGATCTCGTCGTCGGCATCGCGCCACGCGGCGACGAGCGCGTCGATCGTCTCGTCGTCCGCGACGTCCGCGACGCACACCCCGTCCGGCTCGTCGAGCCAGCGCGCGACCGACGCCGGGTCGCAGCCGTCGCACACGGCGGCCACGCCGGCCGACCGCAGCAGGTCGGCCGGGCGTGACGACGTGATGCGTCGCCGCACGTCGGTGCCCGCCGGCGACGCGTGCACCGGGAGACCGTTGTCGAACACGATCCCGTCGCGACAGACCCGCCCGAAGACGGGCAGCGCAGGCACCAGCAGCACGGGACGGTGGTACGCCGCCAGCTCGTCGGCCCAGTTGCCGCGGAGCGTCGAGTCGATCTTGTGGGCGTGGCGCCCCGCGGTCACCAGCGCCGCACTGCGGTCGCGTGCCTCACCCGGACCGAGGTGCCGGCTGCCGAGGTCGACGACGCCGACCGAGTGACCGGCGCACCCCTCGGCGTCCGGTGCGGCGGGTTGGCTCGGGATCGTGGTCGCCAGCTCCGGGCGTGCCGGCCAGGCGGTGACCGGAACGGCGATGCCGAGCGCCCCAGCGAGGTGAGCGGCCGTCTCGTAGGCCCCGGTTCGGTCATCGGCCGCGACGAGGAGTTCCACGTCGCCAGTGTGTCCCGCCGGGTCGATCGACGGCAAGCGGGTCAGGACCGGTCGATCGAGCACGCGGGCGTACCGCCCGGCAACTTCGAACGGTTGCGGGCGACCCACCGGTACACCATCCCGGCGACCGACCGCACCCCCGGGGCGAGGAGGAGGCGCCCGAGCCACCGCCAGACACCTCCGGCGTGGACGAGCGCGGCGCCGACGGCACCCTCGGCCGATGTGATCGCACCGTCCGGCCCGACCCACTGCACCGCCTCGTCGCACTGCTCGGCGGTGAGCCCCAACTCGTCGAGATCGAGCTGCTGCCAGGGTTCGACGTGTTCGAGACCGAGCCAGCGCTGACCGAGCCGAGCCGACGACGTGCAGAACGAGCAGTCGCCGTCGAACACGAGCACAGGCCGCGGCGCACCGGAGGTGGCGCTCACGAGATCATCCCGACGACCGGTTGGGCGAAGCGCATGCGATGCTCGTACCCGCTCTCGTACGGAAGGAAACCGTTCCGATCCGGATAGATCAGTTGGACGATCGGAGGCGGCTCGCCGCGGTACCACGCCTCTGCGACCACGAACCGATCGCCACGATGCTCGATCGGCGCGAAACGGCACCGCAGATCGTTGTCGAGCAGGCCGACCAGCTCGCAGTCGACCGGGATCTCCGTCCCACCACGACACGCGTCCACGACGAGGCCGATCAGGCCGTTGGCCGCAGCCGGCGTCAACCCGAAGACGACCACGTCGGGGAAGCCGACCAGTTCGGGTACGCCGATGGTGTAGGTGTAGCCGGGCTCGGGCGGATCGGCTTCCGGGCGCGCCCCCACCGGCTCGACGGCGTACCCGTTCGTCTCGATCATCCACTCGATCTTGTCGAGGTCGCTCATCGACCCGTATCGATCGGCGAGATGATCCTCGGGGTGCGGCTTCACACCAACACCGTACCGACGTCTGTCCGGCACGCTGCTCCGATTCCGGCTGCGCCGACAGGTGCCGCCCCGACCGTCGGCGGCGTCGC
>CBFCWS010000115.1:0-8636 GCA_965601765.1 uncultured Ilumatobacter sp.
AGCGCGTGGGCGCCCTCGACGAAGCTGGTGACGTACCGATCGAGCACGGGCAGGTCGCGGTCGGGGTCGACGCTCACCATCGCGACCTGGACGCGATCGGCGAGCTCCGGCTCGAGCCGCGCGAGGGCCAGACCGACGTCCGACATCGTCGTCGGGCAGAAGTCGGGACAGTTGGTGAAGCCGAAGTACACGAGCAGCAGGTGGTCATCGGCAGCGCGGAACGCGAACTCGTCGCCGTCGTCGCCGACGTCGGGGAGCGACAGGGCGCCGACCTCCGGCGCCGGTGTGCGCACGTAGCCGGCGAGCTCGTCCGCGTCGCCGTCGGCACCGCACGCCGTGAGCAACGCCAGGGCGGCGACCAGCCCGGCGATCGGTCTGCTCCTCACCCTTCCTCCTCGCTCGCTCGCTCGGCACCGAGCTCGACGATCCACTGTACGACCGCATCGATCTCGTCGTCGGTCAGATTGTTGGGGGGCATCTGCACGTTGTACCCGTCGACGATCTCGGCGCCGGGGTCCCGGATCGATCGAGCGAGGTACTCCCGGTCGGCGACGACCGTCGAGCCGTCCTCGAGCGGCACCGCCGACCCGAAGAGGCCGACGAACGCCGGCCCGACCCGCCCGGCACCATCGGCGCCGTGGCAGGCGGCGCACCCCGACCCGTTCCGCAGCGCGATCGATCGGCCCTCCTCGCCGAGGTCGGTCAGCTCGGGGCCGGCGCCGTCGGAGCCACACGCGATTCCGAGCGCGCCGAGCAGCACCGCAGCGCCGAGGCGGGCCGGGGCGCGGAGGGAGGACGTCGGGGGGACCATCGGTCACGAAGGTCGCCGACGACGGCCTTCGGGTTCCCGCGGGTCGGCGGCCTCGTCGAGCTCACCGGCGGCCCGCCGCTCCGCGGCCTCCAGCTCGCCGACGAGATCGATGCGGGCGCGCGCCACGCGGGACCTGATCGTCCCGATCGGCACCTCGAGCACGTCGGCCGCTTCGGCGTAGCTCAGACCGTTGACCTGCGTGAGCACGAACGCCGCCCGCCGGTCGGGATCGAGCGCCCCGATCAGCTCGCCGAGACCGGTCGTGTCGCTCGTCGGTTCGATGCCGTGCAGGTCGTCGTTCCACTCGCGGACGTGCTCTCGCCGTCGGCGCCGTATGCGACGCCGGGTCGCGTCGGCGCACGTGCGGCGAGCGATCGTCAACAGCCAGTGCCGTGCCGGGCCCTCGGCGCGGAAGCGATGCAGCGATGCGATCGCACGCCGGTACGTCTCCTGGGCGAGGTCGTCGGCGTTGTCGCGGTCGCCGAGGTAGCGGCACACCGCCATGACGTCGTGCTGTGTCGAGGCGACGAATCGCTCGAGCGCCTCGTCGTCACCCTGCTGGGCGTCGAGGAGCAACTGCGTCAGCCGGTCCATGTCGGATCCAGTCTGCCCCGGGAACCGTCGGGCGACTACGGGCGACCTGTGAACTCGTGCGGAACGAGACGTCCCCGACCTGTGCCGCGATGCGTGAGCTCGCCTCGGCGGCCGCCGACGACGAGCTGACCACGGCGGAGCGCCGGCGCCTCGACCTCCATGTCGAGGCCTGCGCCGGCTGCGCCGCCTTCGTCGAACGGATCGCGGTGATCACCCGCCAGGTCCGCCTCCGGCCGGTCGCCGTCGAGCACGACCTCGTCGCCCGCGTCGTCGATCGCAACGTCCCCGCGCGGCTCGGGCGGGGTTCGTGGCTTCGTCCAGCCCTCGCCTGGTGCGCCATCGTGATCGCCGTCCAGTCGGTCCAGCCGCTGCTGTTCGCCGAGCTCGACGGGGCCCAGGACCACGTCGCCCGGCACGTCGGCGCGTCGGCGATGGCGTTGGCGATCGGCTTCCTCTACGCGGCCTGGCGGCCGCACCGAGCCGCCGGCATGCTGCCGTTCGCGATGGCGTTGCTCGTGACGACGCTCGCCGGTGCCGTGTTCGACATGGCATCGGGGACCCGCACCGCGATGGCCGAGCTCGTCCACCTCGCCGAGTTCGTCGGGCTCGTCCTGCTCTGGATGGTCGCCGGGTCGCCCGGCTGGGAGCGCACGAGCTCGCTCACCCGCCGGCTGCGGGGAGCAGCGCTGCCCACCAGCTCGTGACTTCGTCGGCGAGGCGGTCGTCGAGCCGGTAGGCATCGACGACGCGGCGCCCGCCCTCGACGATCCGACCGGCGGCGAACGCGTCGACCGCTGGACCGAGGTCGCCGGCCGGCCACCAGAGCGCTGCGAGGGTGGCGGGGGAGACCCGCACCGCCCGGGGCGACAGGCCCGTCCCGGCGGCGGCGTGCCACGCGAACGCGCTCGCGATCGGCGACGTGAGCACGGCCTCGATCTCGTCGACCGACGCCGTCAGCAGCCGGTCTCGGTGCGGGACGACCGAGGTGACCGGAACCCCTGGGATCCACGCACCGTCGCGGTCGGCGACCGCCTCGATGGCCGACGTCTGGTTGGCGACGACCACCTTGGGCACGAGCATGCGCCGCGCCCACGTCGAGAACCGACCGTCGAGCATCTCGAGGTCGACCCGCGGCGCGACGAAGCGCTGCTTGGCGAACCGGACCGGGCGCTCGCCCCAGTGGCAGCGAGTCGGATCGATCACGCCGCTCGTGACGAGCGGCGGACCGTCGGCACCATCGCCGACCGCGGGGACCAGCGCGTAGTACTCGTCGCGGAAGTTCGCGGTGAGGTGCGCGCGGTCGCCGAGCGTGCCGTCGGTGGCGAGCTCGCGCCGGTCGAGCCGCGGGATCCCGAGCCGGTCGGTGACGACTCGTGTCCACGTCAGCGGGTCGGGGTTCCCACCGCCGGGACGGCGCCACCCGATGACGCAGACGTGCACCGCGGCGTCGAACAGCGCCTGATCGGGCTCCCACCACGACCAGCGCTGCGTCGCGAGGGCGTCGACGTCCCGGCGGACGTCGGCCGCGTCGCGGGCGCCGAGCAGCGCCGCCGGCAGGACCAGTGCGATCCGCCCGTGCCCGGGGTGGGCGAGCCGGGTCGCGAGCGTGAGGAACTCTGCGGCGGTGTTGGCGTAGGGCCCGCCGCCGTGGCGGCTCGACCCACCACGGGTGGTGTCGGCCGCCATCTGGGACAGGAACGGCGGGTTGCCGACGACCACGTCGAAGGTTCGTCCCGCCCAGTCGTGCGCCAGCGCATCGGCACGGATGCGTTCGACACCGTCGTCGGTGATGGCGTCGAGCGCTGCCGGGTCGATGTCGCACCCGGTCGTCTTCGCCGAGACGCCCGCCGCCGCGAGCGCGTCGCGCAGTGCGGTGAGGAGTCGCCCGTCGCCGCACGCAGGATCGAGGATCGTGAGGTCGGCGGGCCGCGAGCGGATCAGCGGTTCGAGATCGGCGACGACGCGGTCGACCACCACCCGCACGAGCTCGGGCGGGGTGTACCAGGCGCCGAGCTGCTTGCGGGTGGCTTGGTCGCTGGGCACCTGGCCAGCGTACGGTTGCCCGGGTGCCCGGTCGATTCGTCACCTTCCAGCGCGACGAGTGGGCGGCGCTGCGCGCCTCGATCCCGCTCTCGATCGGCGAGCAGGATCTCGCCCGGTTGCGCGGTCACAACGACCAGGTCGATCTCGCCGAGGTCGAGACGGCGTACCTCCCGCTGAGTCGTCTGCTCAACTTGTACGTGGCGGCCGCGCAGGACCTGCGCAAGGTGTCGGCGACGTTCCTGGGCGCGATCCCACCGAAGGTCCCGTACGTGATCGGCATCGCCGGGTCGGTCGCGGTCGGCAAGTCGACGCTCGCCCGCATCCTGCAGGCGCTGCTCGCCGAGTGGCCCGATCACCCCAGGGTCGACCTCGTCACGACCGACGGGTTCCTGTACCCGAACGCCCAGCTCGACGAGCTCGGGTTGATGCATCGCAAGGGCTTCCCGGAGAGCTACGACACCAAGGCCCTGCTCGCCTTTCTCCGAGCCGTGAAGAGCGGCGAACCGGAGGTGACGGCGCCCGTCTACGACCACATCACGTACGACATCCGCCCGGACGATCGGGTCGTCGTGCGGCAACCCGACATCGTGATCGTCGAGGGGCTCAACGTGCTGCAGGTCGACCGGAACAGCACCGAGTTCGTCAGCGACTACTTCGACTTCTCGATCTACCTCGACGCCGACGTGGTCGACATCGAGGAGTGGTACGTCGAGCGGTTCTTCACCTTCCGTGAGTCGGTGTTCCGCAACCCGGACAGCTACTTCAGGAACTACGCCGATCTGACCGACGCGCAGACCGAGGCGACCGCTCGCCGGATCTGGGCGACGATCAACGGCAAGAACCTCCGGGAGAACATCGCGCCCACCCGCGAGCGCGCCTCGCTGATCCTGCACAAGGACGCCGATCACCGCATACGGCGCGTCGCCCTCCGCAAGCTCTGACGCTCGCCGCGGGCGCCGGCCGGTCACCGGCCACGGAGCAGGCGGGCCGGCAGGGTGACGATCGCGCGCAGCGACTCGAGCACACCCGCGACCGAGATTCCGATGATGCGGAACGGCAGGAGCAGGATCCACACGATCGGGTAGGCGATCAGCGCGAGGAGCGCGACCGGCCACGCGATGACGAGCAGGATCAGCCAGAGGAGGAACCTCATCGGGGATCGGGTTCGTCGGCGGTCCCCTCCGTCGGATCCTGCTCCGACCGCGCGGCGTCGGGTGCGGTGTCGGGTGCGGGTGCGGGTGAGGGTGCGTCATAGAACCCGGCCGGCGCCGGATCGACGACCAACCAGAGCAGCAGGTACGCGAGCAGCGAACCGCCGCCGAACACGAGGAGGGCCGCGAACAACACTCGGACGAGCGTGGTGTCGACGTCGAAGTAGCGGGCGAGGCCCGAGCAGACCCCGGCGATCTTCTTGTCGGTGGTGTCTCGGTAGAGGGGTTGGTCGCGGCGTGCCATGAGGGTTTCCTTCCGGGTCGGGGAGTCGTTGCGACGATCGTCGCATCCCGGCCCGGGTGATCGCCAGGGGGACAACCGGTGGATCGCCGGTGGGGTTGACCCGCTACCTGCTGTTGGGCACTGGCGCCACGACGCGAGCCGGTGCTGACTGGAGGGTGGTGCTCCGACCGACGACCACGCCCGGGCGCTGGACGCTCGTCTCGATCGGCGGCTTCGGCGCGTTGCTCGCCGGCTTCGTGCTCCTGGTCGCTTCGGGTCAGCGCGGCGGTGACGAGTTCTTCGACAACCTGTGGCTGGCCGTGCCCTTCCTCCTCGCCTACGCGTGTGCGGTCGCCGCGGCGGTCCTCGGGTGCGTCGCGATCGTCCGCCGTCGCGAGCGGAGCGCGCCGGTGATGCTCGCCACCCTGGTGGGGCTGCTCGTCACCGCGTTCGGGGTGCTCGAGGTCGCCTTCCCGCACTGACGCCGGAGACGTTCACGGGACGCCACGCACTCGGTGGTTGACCGCGGACGAGGCTCGTCGCCGAGCCCCGGTGCGCTACCCGGCGAGCCAGGCGGGCAGGTCGGCGAGGCGAGCGAGCTCGACGATGCCGCCGTCGTGGCGGACCACCTCGTGCGACCACGTGAGGTGGTACTCGACGTGGATGCCGGTGCCGCCGAGCTCGTTGACCGGGAGCACGTCGGACCGGACCGAGTTGCCCACGAAGGCGAACCGCCGTGGGTCGATCCCCCACTCGTCGAGCACGGCCCGATACGTGTCGACGTCCTTCTCGAGCACGACCTCGACGTGCTCGAAGTGGTGGGCCAGGCCCGAGGTCCGCACCTTGCGGATCTGGTGGACCAGGTCGCCCTTGGTGATCAGCACGAGACGGTGCGTCCGGCCGACCGCGGCGAGGGTCTCGGGGACGCCCGGGAGCAGTTCGACGGGGTGCATCAGCATCTCGTGGGCGTGGTCGACGAGCTGGCCGAGGACCGTGGCCGGGACCCGGCCACTCGTCGATGTCACCGCAGCCTGGACCATCGAGAGCGCGAACGCCTTCACCCCGTACCCCGAGACGGGGACGTTGCCGACCTCGGTGGCGTGGAGTGCATCGAGGACGTCGATGCCGTCCGGGACGTGCGGGCCGACCCGCTCGGCGTAGAACTCCTCGGCGCGCCGGAAGAAGTCCTCGTTGCGCCAGAGGGTGTCGTCGGCGTCGAAGCCGACCACGTCGAAGGCGTCGCCGCGTGCCATCGCGCCGACGGTATCGGTCAGCGGTGGATCGCGTTCAGGTAGTTGTAGACGGTGATGCGGCTGACGCCCATCGCATCGGCGACGTCCTCGACCGCCCGCCGGAGGATGAACGCACCCCGTTCGTCGAGCAGCCGGATGGCGCGCTGCTTGTGCTCCCGCGGCAGCTCCGGCAGGCGTCCACCGAGCTCGCCCTCGACCGACTCGATCAGCCGGTCGAGCGCGCCGTGCAGGTGCGGCGTGCGGACGTAGCCGACGACGGCGCCGTCCCACTCGAGCGGGACGTCGCCCGGCTCGCCCTCGCCGGGCTCGATGATCTCGCCCCCGATCGCGTCGACGAGCGGTCGGATCGCGGCGATCAGGTCGTGCTCACGCATCGTCGTCCCGATCGCTGACCGTGCGGGTGATGTCGAGGTGGACGTGGGTCGCTCCGTGCCCGGTCGCCGCCGCCGACAGCGACGACACGATCTCGCCGACGCGCCGCCCCGGAACGGTGCACGCCGAGCCGAACGGGCCGACCTCCACGTCGACGCCGAGCCCCTCGACGGCCGTGATCGCCTCGGTCACGTGGGGCCCCGGGTGGCCCTCGACGAACGGCTCGATCGTGAACTCGATGCGGTACACGCCCGAGATGCTACGAGACCGCACCGGGGTCGTCCCGGCCGTCGGCCGGGCGGCCGAACCCGGCGACGAGCGGGAGCACGAGCGCTCGGCACGTCGGGAGGAACCGATCGCTCGCCATCATCGCATCGAGCGAGACCGGGTCGACCCAGCGCACCTCGGCGACCTCGCCGTCGGAGAAGTGGAACGGGCCGTCGTGCGTGACCTCGAACACGGTCGACAGCTCGCGCGACGTCTCGTCGTCGAAGCTGCCGACGCCGAGCAACCGCAACGCCCCAGGATCGACGTGCACTCCGAGCTCCTCGGCGAGCTCGCGGACCGCGCCGTCGGCGGGCGGCTCGCCGACCGCGAGGACGCCACCGGCGCAGACGTCCCACCACCCTGGCAGCAGGTCCTTCGTCGTCGACCGGCGGTGGACGAGGAGCCGCCCGTCGGACGAGCGCACGACGACGCCGCACGATCGGTGGCGGAGGTTCTCGCGCCGCATCCGCGCCCGGCTGACGACGGCGATCACCTCGCCGTCGCCGTCGAGCCACTCCACCGGCTCGTCGCCGGGTCCGACCTCGGCCGTTCGATCGACCACGGCACCCGGCGTAGCACGCCGCGCACCTACGATGCACCCATGAGCCTCGACACGCTGCGCGACGAAGCCCTCGACGTCCAGGACGCGACGGTGGCACTGCGCCGGGCGCTGCACCAGCGACCCGAGCTCGGGAACGAGCTCCCCGAGACCCGTGAACTGGTGCTCGAGGCGATCGAGGGTCTGCCGCTCGACGTCACGCTGCACGAGACGACGTCGGGGATCAGCGCCCTGCTCACCGGCGGCAGGCCGGGCCCGACCGTGCTCCTGCGCGGCGACATGGACGCGCTACCGCTCCACGAGGACACCGGGCTCGACTTCGCGTCGCGCACCGACGGCCACATGCACGCCTGCGGTCACGACACGCACACCGCGATGCTCGCGTCGGCCGCCAAGGTGCTGTCCGCCCACCGCGACGAGATCCCGGGGCGCGTCCTATTCATGTTCCAGCCCGGCGAGGAGGGTCACCACGGCGCCAAGTACATGCTCGAGGAGGGGCTGCTCGACGTGCCGGCGCTCGACGACGGCACGCCGTCGCCGGTCACGGCCGCGTTCGCGCTGCACATCACGTCGACGCTGCCGACCGGCGTCGTGGAGACGCGCGGTGGCCCCTGCATGGCGTCGGCTGACCGGTTCGTGATCCGCGTCCACGGTTCGGGCGGTCACGCCAGCGAGCCGCACCGCGCGATCGACCCGATCCCGATCGCGTGCGAGATCGTGCAGGCGTTGCAGCTGATGATCACCCGCCGCATCGACGTCTTCGACCCGGCCGTGCTCACGGTCGGCCGGATCCAGGCCGGCACGACCAACAACGTCATCCCGCACGTCGCGGAGATCGAGGGCACGATCCGGACGGTCAGCGAGGCGACCCGATCGCAGGTGCACGACCACCTGCGGCGCGTCTCGGAGAAGATCGCCGAGGCCCACGGTGCGAGCTCGGAGCCCGAGATCATCCCCGGCTACCCGGTCACCTTCAACGACGACCTGTTCGCCGAGTTCACGCTCGCCACCGCGATCGATGCGCTCGGCGAGGACCGCGTGTTGCGGCAACCGACACCGATCATGGGTGCGGAGGACTTCTCCTACGTGCTCGGCCAGGTTCCCGGCGCGATGATGTTCCTCGGCGGGACGCCCCCCGACCGTGATCCCGCCAAGGTCCCGGCGAACCACTCCAACCTGGTCACCTTCGACGAGGCGGCCATGCCGACCGGCGTCGAGCTCTACGCCCGGATGGCCCTGCGCCACCTCGCCGGCGAGCCGACCTGACCCACCGTGACGAAGCAAGCCAGGCTTGCTTCGTCAC
>CBFCWS010000116.1:0-8586 GCA_965601765.1 uncultured Ilumatobacter sp.
CGCCCAGGCCAGCCTGTTCGACTGGATCGGCGACCGCATCGACAACCTGACCGACAACCTCGGCGACGAGGACGGACTCGGTCCGTAGGCGCCGGCGTTCGGTCGCCCTCTCGGATGCCGGATGGTGACCCGGCACGCCGCCGCGATCAGTCGGTGTCGACGATGGCGTACGCCTCGATCTCGACGAGATACTCGGGGAGCGCCAGTGCCGACACCTCCACGAGCGTGGCGACGGGTCGGATCGCTCCGAACGCCTCATGATGTGCGCGTGCCACCGCCTCCATGTCGGCGATGTCGGTCACGTAGGTGACCGTCCGGACCACGTCGGCGAGCGATGCATCGACGCGGCCGAGCGCGTCGGCGATGATCGCGATGGCGGCGCGCGCCTGCTCCTCGGCGTCGCACCCGTCGACGTGCGGTGGCTGGGCGGTGGTGCCGGCGACGTGGACGTGGTCGCCGACGCGGACCGCACGGCAGTACCCGTAGCGGTCCTCGAACGGACCACCGGTGGAGACCTGACGTCGTCGCATGCCGGGCAGTGTCGCACGTCGGCCGCGGACGTGCCCGACCGGCCCGTCGAGACGCGCCGGCACCCGGAGAGGACGCGGCGTCCGGTTCGTGGCGCCCGCCAATTCGTCCCGCGGGCGGTCGCCGTCAGCGCGGCGAGTCGTCGAGCGCCTCGTCGAGCGCGTCGATCGCCCGGTCGATGTCGCCGGGCGACGTGTAGTGCACCGCCGAGAGCCGCACGACACCACGCCGTGGATCGACGTCCGTGCCGTCCAGCACACGCCACGCATAGAAGTGCCCGGCACTCGCCTGCACGCCGCGTCGGGCGAGCCGCTCGGCAACCGTGTCCGGCGCGACGGTGTGCGGCACGAACGCGACCGTCGGACAGCGGTGGCGCGGGCCGAGCGACGCCGTCGCGGTGGGGCCGAGCACGCGGACGTCGTCGCGGTCGCCCAGGGCGGCGAGGAGCGACGCGGTGAGTGCGTCCTCGTGATGGCGCCACCGGGTCGAGACTCGGTCGACCGCGGCCCGCAGCTCGGGCCCGGCCACGTCGGACGAAGCTGCACCCGGCGCTGCACCCGGCGCTGCACCGTCGATCGCGACGACGTAGTCGAGCACCGCCGCCGACGCAGCGACCTGGGCGTGATCGGGCCCGGCCGGGTTCAACCGCTTCGAGGCGTCGTCGTCGTTGAAGAAGTGCGACTGGTTCGGCAGCTCCTCGAGCAGCCCGTTCCGGACGACCATCAACCCCTGGTGCACCGAGTAGGTCTTGTAGAGGCTGAACAGGTACACGTCGGCGTCGAGGTCGGTGATTGCGGGGAACGAGTGCGGGGCGAACGACACGCCGTCGACCACGACACGAGCTCCGATGCGGTGGGCGGCGGCGCACACCCGCTGGACGTCGTTCTCCTCGCCGACGATGTTCGAGGCGTGCGGGAGGGTCACCAGGCGCGTGGCGGGGGAGAGCAGCGACAGACCCTCGTCGACGTCGAGCCGTCCGGTGACGGCGTCGGTACGCCACTCGACGAGGGTCGCACCGATCCGGTCGGCCATCCGCCGAAATGCCCCCGTGTTGGCCTCGTGGTCCTGATTCGTGACCAGCACCTCGTCGCCCCGCCCGATCCCCGAGGCGCCGAACGCCTCGGCGAGCACGTAGGTGTTCATCGAGGTCGACGGTCCGAACACGACCTCACCGGGCGACACGGCGAGCGCGTCGGCCCAGCGTTCGCGCGCACGATCCATCGCCTCGCCCGCGGCGGCCGACACGGCGTACGGAGCGTACGGCTGGACCTTCGTCGCCGTGTAGTAGTGCGTCAGGGCATCGATCGTCTGGCGACAGGCGAACGAGCCGCCGGCGTTCTCGAGGAACGACTGCCCGTGAGCGCTCGGCTCGTCGAACGCGGGGAAGTGGGAGCGGACCACGTCGAGGTCGAGTGCGGGCGGTGACACGCTCCGACCGTAGCGTCGGTGGCCGTGCGACGCCGGTCCGGCGGCCGCACGCCGGGAGCGCGGCCGGCGGTGTCACAGCCTCGCTGTATCGTCACCCACGACCGGCTTCCACCCGATCGACCGAGGGAAACGAGTCGCCGTGGATGCGACCAACATCGCGGTGCTGCGCGGCACCGTGTCGAGCGAGCCACGTCGGCGGGAGCTGACGTCGGGCGCGATCGTCACGCAGGTGGAGGTGACGACGAGGGGTTCGACGACGTCGTCGGTGCCGGTCGCCGTGTTCGACCGGGAGGTGTCGGTGGTCGCCGGCGACGACGTGCTCGTCGTCGGCCGCGTCCACCGACGGTTCTTCCGAGCGGGTGGCGTCACCCAGAGCCGCACCGAGGTCGTCGCCGATCGTCTCGTGCCGGCTCGTCACCGCCGACGCGTCGAGCGGGCCGTCGCGGCGGCCGTCGAGCAGCTCGGAGGTGCCTCCTCGCCGCTCGATCCGTGATCACACGTCGAGCGGACGCATCGCGAGGCCGGTGAGCAGCTTCGGGGTGAAGAAGGTCGACTTCGGTGGCATCAGCAGGCCTTCGCGCGCAGTGCGCTCGATCTCGGCGACGCTCACCGGGCGGATGAGCACGGCTGCGGTCACCGACTCGTCGTCACCGACCAGTGCGGCCACCTCGTCGACACCGTGCTGATACGTGACGTCGTGGTCGACGTCGGCGAGCGCGTGCTCCAACCAGGCGCCGTCGAGCGAACGGATGCCGTCGAACGCGCCGGGCCGCGGCACGAGCCACGACACCGTGTCGCGCTCGATCATGCACAGGACGCCACGCTCGTCCATCTGCGCGAGGGTCGTGCGATCGATGCCGGGGCCGGCCGGCTCGACCGAGAAGCACAGCTCCAGCGCAGCGCGCAACGACGCGGGGTCGATCTCGCGATAGACGCGATGGATCGCCTCGACGCTCAGCTGGTCCTCGACGAGCTCGCTGAGGAAGGCCATCGTCGTCTCGGCCCGGTCGCCGGTCTCGCCGGGGCGCCCGCGCACCAGGTCCCGGTATCGCCGGGCGACGCCGTAGCGGTGGTGCCCGTCGGCGATGAGGACGTCGTCGCCGGCGACGATCGCGGCGATGGCGGCGACGCGCTCGGGATCGGTGACGCGATCCACGGTGTGTTCGACGCCGTCGACGCGCACCGAGCCGACGGGTTCGCCGGGCTCCAGCAGCACCTCGGTGAGTCCGCCGGCGAGTGAGAGCCCCCAGACGGGGGAGAGGTTCGCACTCGTCGCGAGCGTCAGGTCGAGCCGATCCGTGGAGGCCTTGGGCGTGACGCGCTCGTGTGGCAGCACACCGCCGGCGCCCTCGTCGACGACAGCGAGGGCACCGACCACGCCGACGATCGTGCGATCGCGGCCCGCGGCGTCGACGAACGACATGCGATAGATCGTGAACGACGGCTCGTCGTCGACGCGCAGCACGCCGTCGGTCAACCATCGCCGCCACCGATCCCCGGCCAGCGAGTATCGCTCGTCCCCGTCGCGGAGGCGCGGGACGTCGACGTGCACGATGTTGTGGTCGTGACGGGCCTCGAGTCGGTCGACGTCGGCGTCCGACAGCACGTCGTAGGGGGGCGCCGTCACGGACGCCAGCAGCGCGGGTTCGTAGCGGGCGGCGAGGAACGGCTCGAAGGTCGGCACCCGCACAGGCTGCCAGAGAGCGATGCGTGCTACAACGATCGGGTGCCGACGCTGCTCTGCGATCTCGACGGCGTCGTCTGGCTCGCCCACGAGGCCATCGACGGCGCGGTCGATGCGATCGGGAGATGTCGCCGCGCCGGTTGGGAGGTCGGCTTCGTGACCAACAACTCCGTCGCGACGATCGCCGAGCACGAAGCGGCCCTCGGCGGGATCGGCCTCGACGCGACCGGGGCCGTGATCAGCAGTGCGACGGCCGCCGGTGCGTGCGTCGACGCGGGTGAGCGCGTCGGTCTGGTCGGCGGCCCGGGGGTGGCCGAGGCCATCTCGTCGTCCGGAGCGGTCGCGCTGGCCGTCGCCGACGGGGTCACGGACCTCGACGCCGTCGTCGTCGGCCTCGACCGTGCGTTCACGTTCGAGCGGCTGCACCACGCCAGCCGCGCCATCCGAGGCGGTGCCCGGTTCGTCGCGACCAACACCGATGCTTCGTTCCCGATGCCGACCGGGTCGACGCCCGGCGCGGGGGCGATCGTCGCCGCCGTGGCCGTGGCGTCCGGCGTCGAACCGGAGGTCGCCGGCAAGCCATACCGGCCGATGGCCGCCGTCGTCCGCCGGCGGTTCCCCGGTGACGGTCGCATCGTGGTGGTCGGTGATCGCATCGAGACCGACGGACGCTTCGCCGCCGAGCTCGGCGCCGAGTTCGCGCTCGTGCGATCAGGGGTCACGCCACCGGGAGCCGACGTGGTCGGCGAGCTGGCTGCGGTCCCCACGATCGCAGACGCGCCCGACCTCGCGGAGCTCGTCGACCGGCTGCTCACGTCGCGATGATCCCCGCGCACTCGCTCGTCGCTCGATAGCCTGGCCACCATGGCCAAGTCAACCCTTCAGAAGTTCCTCGACGCGGGCGTCCACTTCACCGAGATGTCGAGCAAGCAGGCCGAGTCACTCGTCAAGAGCCTCGTCAGGACCGGCGAGGTCCGCCGCCAGGATGCCGAGGACCTCGTGCAGTCGCTGGTCGAGCGCGGCCGCGACACCACCGAGCGCATCTCGGCCCAGGTGCGCGACGAGGTGTCGAAGCAGTACAACTCGATGTCCGAGCGCTTCGACGAGCTCGAGGCCCGACTCGAGAGCTTGGCCGACCGCGTTGGCGTCACCGACACCAAGCCGACCGCGAAGAAGCCGACCGCGAAGAAGGCGGCTGCGGCGACGGCTGCGACGAAGAAGGCCCCTGCGAAGAAGAAGGCCCCCGCGAAGAAGGCGCCCGCCAAGAAGAAGGCCCCCGCGAAGAAGGCCCCCGCGAAGGCGCCCGCCAAGAAGGCCCCTGCGAAGAAGGCCCCCGCGAAGGCGCCCGCCAAGAAGGCCGCCACCGGCACGTCCGGTGTGCGCTCGGTCGACACTCGCCGCACCATCTGACCGTGGCCGGCCGGCGGCGGCTCGATGCCGAGCTCGTTCGCCGAGCGCTCGTCGGCAGCCGCAACGAGGCCACGACGCTGATCGCAGCTCACCGCGTGCTCGTCAACGGTGCGCCCGCCGACAAGCCGGCCCGCCAGGTCGCGGCGGGCGACCAGCTGCACGTCGTCGGCGCACCACCCCGGTTCGTCGGACGGGGCGGGTACAAGCTCGACCATGCCCTGGACGCCTTCGAGATCGACGTGACCGGGCGCCGAGCACTCGACGCGGGCGCCTCGACGGGCGGCTTCACCGATTGCCTGCTCCAGCGGGGATGTGCCGCGGTGATCGCGGTCGATGTCGGGCACGGCCAGCTGCACGAGCGCCTGCGCGCCGACCCGCGGGTCGTCAACCTCGAACGCACCAACGTCCGCGATCTCGATCGGTCGGTGGTCGACCCCCCGGTCGACCTGGTCGTCGGTGACCTCTCGTTCATCTCGTTGCGTCTCGTGCTCGGCCGGCTGATGTCGGTGTCCGAGCCCGGGACGTCGATGGTCCTGCTCGTCAAACCGCAGTTCGAGGCCGGCCGTGCCGAGGTGTCGCGCGGGCGGGGCATCATCACCGATCCGGCGATCTGGGGTCGGGTGAAGGACGAGGTCGCGCAGGCCGCCACCGAGCTCGGTGCGCGGATCGAGCGGTGGACCGACTCGCCGATCACCGGCGCGGACGGCAACCGCGAGTTCCTCGTCCACCTGATCAGCCCGGGTTCTGCGTGATGTCGACGAACGACCCCACGGCGCTGCCCGCCGGGGAGGCCGCCCGGGTCATGCTCGTCGCCCACCACGATCGCGCCGCCGACACCGCGGCGAAGATCGTCGAGTGGCTGCGAGCCCGCGAGATGGTCGTGTGGGCCCAGCCGGAAGACGCCCACCGCATCGGGCTGCCCGACATCGGTGCGGAGCACGCGGCGAGCGAGGCCGACGTCGTCATCAGCCTCGGCGGCGACGGCACCATGCTGCGCGCCGCCCACCTCCTCGACGGAGCACCCGTACCGCTCCTCGGGGTCAACCTCGGGCGGCTGGGCTACCTGACCGAGGTCGACCCCGGCGGCGTCGGCGAGGCGCTCGACCGATGGCATCGTGGCCCGGCCGACGGCGGCTGGCACATCGACGAGCGGATGCTGCTCGACGTCTCGGTCGCCGACCCGACCGGTGCGGTGATCGGCCGCTTCCGCGCCCTCAACGAGGTCGTCGCCGAGAAGCGCGACGCCGGACGGACCGTCGGACTCCTCGTGCACATCGACGGCGAGCCGTTCACGTCGTACGAGACCGACGGGTTGATCGTGTCGACGCCCACCGGCTCGACCGCCTACTCGCTGTCAGCGCGCGGCCCCGTCGTCTCGCCCAAGCACCGGGCCCTCCTCATCACCCCGGTCGCGCCACACATGCTGTTCGATCGCAGCCTCGTGCTCGATCCCACCGAGACGGTCGACATCGAGGTCGTCGGCGACCGGACGGCCGCGGTCGCGATCGACGGTCAGCGCGTGGCCGAGCTCGCCGAGGGCGGATCGATCCGGTGCGCGCCGTCGTCCGCGACCGTCGGGTTCGTGCGGTTCGGCGAGCACCGGTACCACCAGGTGTTGAAGGCGAAGTTCGGCCTGACCGATCGCTGATCGTGGCGGGCCGGCGCCGGGTCGGTTGTCGAACGAACGTTCGTGGTGCAGACTGTGCCCGTGCTGGTCGAGCTCCACCTCGAGAACCTCGGCGTGATCGAGTCGGCCGACCTCGTGCTCGGCGACGGGACCACCGCGCTCACCGGCGAGACCGGCGCCGGCAAGACGTTGCTCGTCGAGGCGATCGTCCTGCTCAGCGGCGGACGTGCGGACGCGACGATCGTCCGCCACGGCGCCCCCGAGGCCCGCGTCGACGCCCGGCTCGTGGCCGACGGGCGCGAGCTCGTCGTCAGCCGGGTGGTCCCCGCCGACGGCCGCTCGCGCGCCTACGTCGACGGGCGACCGGTCAGCGTGACGCACCTCGCCGAGCTGTGCCGGGCGGCGATCGACCTGCACGGCCAGCACGCCCACCAGCGCCTGCTCACCCGCCCAGCGCAGCGCGATGCGCTCGACGCAGCCGGAGCCGTCGATCTCGGCGAGCTGCGCGCGGCCCGCGCCGCCCTGACCGAGGTGGAGGCGGCGTTGGCGACGCTCGGCGGCGACGAGCGGGCGCGGGCCCGCGAACGCGACCTCGTCGCGTACCAGGTGGCCGAGCTCGACGCAGCGGCGATCGCCGACCCGGACGAGGACGACCGGCTCGCAGAAGACGAGGCCGTCCTCGCGGACGCCTCGACGGTGCGCGAGCGCGCGTTCACCGCGCTCGCCGCACTCGTCGACGACGACGGGGCCGGCGCGCGCGTCGACCTGGCACTGCAGCACCTCGACCATCGCGGCCCCCTCGCAGCTCCCCACGCACGACTGGTCGCGATCGGCACCGAGCTCGACGACCTCATGAGCGAGCTGCGCGACGCCGCCGAGCAGATCGACGATGATCCCGAACGGCTGTCCGAGCTGCGCGAGCGTCGACAGCTGCTCGTCGGCCTCCGTCGCAAGTACGGTGCCGACCTCGCGGAGGTGATGGCGTTCCACGACGACGCACGTCGGCGCCTCGTCGAGCTCGACGGCTTCGAACAGCGCGCCGCGGAGCTCGACCGCCTCCGACACGAGGCGGTCGACCGGCTCCGTGCCGCCGAGGCCGCCGTCGGCGATGCCCGCCGCGCTGCCGCGCCGGCACTCGCCGCCCAGGTGACCGAGCGCTTGCGACAGCTCGCGATGCCGGACGCCGAGTTCGTCGTCGATCTCCCCGACGCCTCGACCGATCCCGCTGCAGACCGACTGCAGTTCCTGCTCGCCGCCAATCCGGGAACGCCCCCGCTGCCGTTGTCGAAGGTCGCCTCCGGTGGCGAGCTCGCACGGGTGATGCTCGCGCTGCGCCTCGTCCTCACCCCGACCGGCGACGGATCGACGACGCTCGTGTTCGACGAGGTCGACGCCGGGATCGGCGGCAGCGCCGCGACGGCGGTCGGACGGGCGCTCGCCGACCTCGGCCGCGGCCACCAGGTCCTGGTCGTCACGCACCTCGCACAGGTCGCCGCTGCCGCCGATCACCAGATCGCCGTGGAGAAGAGCGTGCGTGAGGGCTCGACGGTGACGTCGGTCGAGCACCTCGACGGCCGCGCCCGGGCGGCCGAGATCGCCCGAATGCTCGCCGGGGACGACACCGCGACAGCGCTCGACCACGCCGGTGAGCTCCTCGACGAGGCTCGCGCTTCGCGCCATCCACGATGACCGGCCGGTCCTCGCGGTATGGTGAAGTCCCGTCGTGCATCACCAGCTGACGGAGGTCCCCAACATGCCGAAGCACATCTTCGTGACCGGCGGTGTCGCGAGTTCGCTCGGTAAGGGCCTGACCGCGAGCTCACTCGGCCGGCTCCTCAAGCTGCGTGGCCTGCGGGTCACCCTCCAGAAGCTCGATCCGTACATCAACATCGACCCGGGCACGATGAAC
>CBFCWS010000117.1:0-8585 GCA_965601765.1 uncultured Ilumatobacter sp.
AACCGACGTACCGACCGCTCTCCCCCTGACCGCGAGCCAGCGCATGGCGAGCGGGTTGGTGGATGCCAATACTGCGTTCCAGCGACCGCTCGATCCCGACAGCCGTGTCGATCTCTCCCGTTCAAGTCCGTACGTTTCCACCATCGCGCGCCTGGACGGTGCTGGGCTCCTCGAAGGGTCGCCGGAGGCGGAACGAACGTGGCACGGACGACCTGGTCGTCCGGTTCCGGAGTGGGCGTACGAGGAATCGAACCTCGGACCTCCACCGTGTCATGGTGGCGCTCTAACCAACTGAGCCATACGCCCGTAGCGGACGCTGACGTTACCAGCGGCCGACCTCGCTCGCACCCTCGCCTCGCACCCTCGAAGGGTCGCCCTGCGCCGACGGTGTCCGACCCTCAGACGCGCAGGCGGATGCTGACCTCGTTGGCGAGCATGCGGCCGTCGGGGGTGAGGACCCACCGGTCGTCGCGCCGCTCGACCAGCCCCGGCAGCTGGTCACCGTCGAGGGCGTCGACGGGAACCCCGTCGCCCATGCGCAGGGCGAGATCGAGGCGCTCGAACCGGCGCGTCGGCTCGTCGAGCGTCTCGGCGCTCGCCTCGGTCGGCTCGCCGGCGGCGACCAGGTCGATGTAGCGGTCGGGGGTCCGCACGTTCCACCAGCGCCGGCCCGCGCGGTGCGAGTGCGCGGCGCACCCGAACCCGTGGTAGTCCTGCTGGCGCCAGTAGATCAGGTTGTGCCGGCACTCGTGGCCGGGGCGAGCCCAGTTCGAGATCTCGTAGTTGGCGAGACCGGCCTCGGTCAGCGCGGCGTCGGCGAGACGGTACTTGTCGGCCTGGTCGTCGTCGTCGGGGTGCCGGTCGGGTTGCGACGCGAGCGGGGTGCCCGCCTCGACGGTCAGCGCGTAGGCAGACACGTGCGGCGGATCGAGCGCCAGCACCGCCTCGACCGTCGCCCGCCAGTCATCGGCGCGCTCGCCCGCGACGCCGTAGATCACGTCGAGGTTGAACGAGCGGAGCCCGACCGTGCGCACGGCCTCGACCGCCCGCTCGACGTTGCGCCTATCGTGGCGCCGGCCGAGCGCGCCGAGCACGTGCGACGCCATCGACTGCACGCCGATGCTGACGCGGTCGACGCCGGCACCGGCGTACGTCTCGATCAGGCCGAGGTCGACGTCGTCGGGGTTGCACTCGACCGTGATCTCCGCGCCGGCGACGGTCGGGATGCGCTCGATCGACGCGGCGAGGCGCTCGGCCGCCACCAGCGACGGCGTCCCGCCGCCGACGAAGACCGTGTCGGCGAGGGGCATGCCGCGATCGACCGCCCTGGCGATGTCGAGATCGACGGCGTCGAGATACGCGCCGACCAGGTGCGCGCGATCGGTCCAGGTCGCGAAGGCGCAGTAGTCGCACTTCGACGCGCAGAACGGGATGTGTACGTAGACGCCGAACGGCGTCGACCAGTCGGACGCGGTGCCTGGCACGCTCCGACGATAGGGCGGTCAGCTGCTGCGGAACACCAGGTCGAGCGCTTCCAGTCGCAGCTCGACCTGATCGACGGGGATGTCGAGCATCGCCGCGATCGCACGCTGGTCGTCGGCCCGGATGGTGAGCACCCGCCCGGCGAAGTCCTGGCGTTGGATCTGGATCATCCGGCAGAAGCGCATCAGCATCTCGAAGGGGGCACCGGTCTGCTCGGAGAGCTTGGCGATGTCGATCGCGAGCTTGCGCCGCTGGCCGGCACCCGATCCGCCCGACGGATCGTTCGCCCGCCGCGGCAGCAACTGGTCGACCGGGACACGGTAGAACTGCGCGAGACGGTCGAGCCGCGGCAGCGACAGCGCTCGCTCCCCACGCTCGTAGGCACCGACGACCGACGCCTTGAACTCGGCGTCGGACTGGTCCTCCACGTCGTGGAGCGACAGTCGCTTCTGCTTCCGGATCGCGCGCAGCCGCTCACCGACCTGAGCGCTGTAGCCGGCCTCGACCTCGTCCTCACTGATCGCCATCGTCGAACCTCCCCGGGAGCGCGTGTATTGCTCCACTGCGTGGCAACGCTACCAGAATTTCCACACAGAGCGCGATGTCGCGTGAGATCCTCACGCTCCGCGGAGCGCCACCATGCGAGCCGCTGCACTCAACGCTGCGGTCTCGACGCGCAGGACGGTCTCGCCGAGATCGACGGAGCACACGGCGCGGGCGAGCTCATCGTCGGTCCAGCCGCCTTCCGGTCCGACGACCAGCGATCGCTGCTCGGCGGTGAGCGCGCAACCGCCCGGCTCGGCCGCCGCCGCACCGGCGAGCGCGTCGGTGGCGGCGACCGGTCCGTCGATCGCCGGCAGCCACACCCCGCGGGACTGCCGCAGGGCGTCACGGGCGACGGTGCGCAGCTTGGCCGTGTGGCGCTCGGCCCGCGGCGCGTCCCAGCGCACGACCGACCGCTGCGCATGCACGAGGACGATCCGGTCGACACCGAGCTCGGTCAGCTTCTGGACGATCCACTCGGGCCGATCGCGCTTCGGGATCGCGAACCCGATCGTGATCCGGTGGGTGCGGGGCGGCTCACGTTCGACCGGTCCGTCGAGTGCGATCTCACCGCGCTCCCACACCGCCGTCCGCCACGCACCGCGCCCGTCGGTGAGGGTGACGACGTCGCCGTCGCGCAACCGGACGACGCGAGCGAGGTGATGCACCGTGGCGTCGTCGAGGGACGGCACGTCGATGTCGTCGACGACGACGTGCGCCGCAGCGCGACGCCGGGCGTCGGCGCCGCGCGAGGTCACGAGAAGGCCGACTTGATCTTCGAGAAGAGGCTCGTGCCGCCGCCCCCGCCGACCGCCTCACCGCGCGCCTCGGCGAGCCGCTCGAGCAGATCCCGCTGGTCGCCGGGCAGGTCGGTCGGCACCTCGACCCGCACGATCGCGCGCAGGTCGCCCCGCCCACGGCCCTGGAGGCGCGGCACGCCCCTCCCCCGCAGCACGAACTGGTGGCCGGGTTGCGTGCCCGGCGGCACCGCCAGCTCCTCGTCGCCGTCGAGCGTCTCCAGCTCGATCCGGGTCCCGAGGGTCGCCTGCGCGATCGAGACCGGCACCTCGACCACGAGATCGTCCTCGACGCGATGGAAGCGGTCGTGCGCCTCGACGCGGAGGTGGACGTAGAGATCGCCCGCGCTGCCGCCGCGCGGTCCGGCCGGGCCGCGCCGGGTCAGCCGGAGCGTCGACCCGTCGACCACGCCCGCCGGCACGTCGACCGTGTAGGTCTTGGGGACAGTGACGCGGCCCTCACCCCGGCACCGCTCGCACGGCGTCGTGATCACCTTGCCGAGCCCACCGCAACGGGCGCACGGGCTGGTCGACACCATCTGGCCGAGCACGCTCTGACGGACGCGGCGTACCTGGCCCGAGCCGCTGCAGTCGCTGCACGTCACCGGCTCGGTGCCCGCACCGGCCCCCGACCCGTCGCACTCGTCGCAGCGTTGGGGCAGCTTGAGATCGACCGGGATCTGATCCCCGAACACCGCCTGTTCGAAGCTGATCGAGACCCGGACCTCCATGTCCTGGCCGCGCGGCGGCCCCGACGGCCGCCGGGCGCCGCCACCGAAGGGTCCGCCGCCGCCGCCGCCGAAGAAGGCGTCGAAGATGTCGCCCAGGCCGGCGCCCGAGAACAGGTCCTCGAAGTTGGGTTGACCGGCGCCGCCCACGCCGGCTTCGCCGAAGCGGTCGTAGCGGGCGCGCTGGTCGTCGTCGGAGAGCACGGCGTACGCGGTGGACACCTCCTTGAACCGTTCGGCCGCCGTGGGATCGCCCGGGTTGGCGTCAGGGTGGAGTTCGCGGGCCCGCTTGCGGTAGGCCTTCTTGATCTCGTCGGCGGTCGCCGTGCGCGGCACACCGAGCAGTTCGTAGTAGTCGGCCATCAGCCCTCCCCGAGCCGTCTGCCCAGACGATCGCTGACGACGTCGACCGTCGCGAGCGCCTGCGGGTAGTTCATCCTGGTCGGGCCGAGCACACCGACCGAACCGAGGTGCTCGCCGTCGACGACCACCGGCGCCACGACCACCGAGCACGCCGACAGCGGCTCGACGCCGTGCTCGACGCCGATCGCGACCGACATCCCGCGGTCGACGAGGTCTCGCACGAGGGACACGACGACGAACTGCTGCTCGAGCGTGTGCAGCACCTGACGGACGACGTGGACGGCGTCGAACGCCTCGGCGACCTGGGAGGCACCCCCGACGAACACCTGCTCGTCACCACGGATCGCCGCGACCGACGCAACCGCACGCTCGCAGATCGCGTCGACGACCTCGTCGCCCGACGGGGCGAGACCCTCCTCGGCGTCGGGTGCCGAACCGAGCGACGTCGACACCAGCTGCTCGGCGAGGTGGGCGGACGCGGCCGCGAGCACGTCGTCGGAGACGTCTTCGTCGATCGCGATGACCTCGTTGTGGACCGCGGCGTTGGAGAGCACGATCACGACGGTCGCGGTCGTCGTCGAGAGGCGGACGAGCTGCGCGCTGCGCACGATCGCGACGTCGGCCGACGGGCCGAGCACGACGGCTGCGTTGTGGGTGAGACGGGTGAGCAGATCGGAGGTGTGGTGCAACATCTCCTCGAGACGTCCGTGGGCGAGGGCGAAGAACTCGTCGAGCTCCCGGCTCACCGCCGCACCGACGCGCGTGGGCGCGGCCAGGTGGTCGACGAAGAAGCGGTATCCCTTGTCGGTCGGGATCCGTCCGGCCGAGGTGTGCGGCTGGACGAGGTACCCCTCCTGTTCGAGCACCGCCATCTCGTTGCGCACCGTGGCCGACGACACACCGACGCCCGACGCGCGGGCGACGTGCGACGACCCCACCGGCTGCGCGGTGGCGATGTACTCCTGAACGACGGCGCCCAGGATCGCGGTCTTCCGCTCGTCCAACATCTGGCACTCAACGATACCGACCGCCAACGGCGTCGCCGTCGTCGTCCTGCGACGTGGTCCTGCGACGTGGGACGCCGCTGCGGGCCACTCAGGCGGCAGAGGCCTGGGCGCGCGAGCGCAGGGTCGCGACGTACCCGTCGAGGTACGCCCCGACCAGCTCGGCGTCGGCGGGCCGGGCGAGCCCCGCGGGCCCGAAGGCGTCGTCGGCGGCGCCGAGCGAGATCTTGCCGGGGTGGGCGTCGAGGCCCATGTGGTCGTAGAGGAGCTTCCACACCGCGATCACGGTCTGACCACCGCGCCGTCCGGGAGTCGCCGCCGCGATGCCGTGGAGCATCGGCGACAGGACCCCTCGATCGATGCGGCTCACCCAGTCGAGCGCGTTCTTCAACAGCGGCGGCGGGCCACCGTTGTACTCGGGACTGACGATGATGAGGCCGTCGTGGCCCTGGAGCCGATCGTGCAGATCGCGTGCCGCCTGCGGCTGCCCCCGGGCCGCCTCGGCGTCGGCGTCGTAGAGGTCCATCGGGTAGTCGGCGAGGTCGATCTGATCGGCGTCGACACCGCGAGCCCGCAGCTCGTCGGCGACCACACCCGCGAGACGGGTGTTGAGCGAGCCGGATCGGGTACTGCCGGGGAGGAGGGCGACGGAGATGCTCACACCACGTCGAACGCCCCCACGCCGCATGGCATTCCCACCACCGCACGCGGCAGGCGACGACTCAGCTCACCTGTCGGTGCCTCAGCCGCAGTCCCCGAACTCGTAGTCGATCGGCGTGAGCCCGGCGGCGACCGCCCGGGCGCGGAACTCGGCGAGGCCCGGTTGGTCGGCCATCCACGCGAGCTTGTCGTCGAGCGCGCGATCGGTCTCCACCTCGTAGACGAACGCGCCGAACGTCTCGGCGAAGTCCTCCTCCGGATTGCTCGCCGCGTACGGACCGAGGAAGCCGGCGTTCAGGTCGCAGCGGTCGGCACCCGATTCCAGGGTCGGGTCGGTCGGATCGATCCCGGCGAGCAGGTCGTCGGACCAGAACTCGTCGATCCACTGCGCCATCAGGGAGTCGTCGACGAAGCACCCCTCGCCGTTGTCGTAGGTGTCGCAGCTCTCGGCAGCCTCGGGCGTGCGATCGATCTGGGACGGGAGCTGGGTGAGCACGTGGCTGAACTCGTGCGCCAGGGTGACCAGGGACTCGGCCGGATCGGCGTCGAACTCGTCGAGGTTGACCGCCATCTGGAACAGGTCGCCGCCCTCGATCGCGAGGACGAACGCGAGCGTCACCTCCTCGCCGTCGTCCAGACCGACGAACCCGCCGAACTGCCCGAGGTCGGCCCGCGCCGAGACCGGCGCGATCACCGCCAGTGCCTCCCATGCGTCGAGCAGCGCCGGATCCGGCTCACCGAGGCACGGCGATCCGAGGACACCGTCGACCACGACGTGCACCGTCGTGAACTCCTCCCCGACCACCTCGACCGAGCAGTCGACGTCGTCGCGAGTGAGGGAGAGATCGACGGTGGCCGCGGTCGCCGGCGCCTCGGGCGGCGGCGGATCGGTCGCCGACGACTCGTCGCACCCGACGAGCACGGCGACCAGGAGCAGGACCATCCAGCGCACATCGGCATCGTATTGGCGGGGCCCACGACGGCATCGACCCGCGTCGCGGCGACGACCCACGGCGCTTCGAGGCCCGAGACCGCCCATACTGTGCCGGTGAACCGTGAGGCGACCTCCGACGCCCGACCGACCGACTTCGTGCGAGAGCGAGTCCGAGCCGACATCGCGGCCGGCACCTTCGGGGGCCGGGTGCAGACGCGGTTCCCGCCCGAGCCGAACGGCTACCTCCACATCGGGCACGCCAAGGCGATCACGGTCGACTTCGACCTGGCGGCGGAGTACGGCGGCATCTGCAACCTGCGCTTCGACGACACGAACCCGGACACCGAGGAGACCACCTACGTCGAAGGGATCATCGGCGACGTCCGCTGGCTCGGCTACGAGCCCGACGACGTCCTGTACGCGAGCGACTACTTCGAGCAACTGTACGAGTGGGCCGAGTACCTGATCACCGCCGGCAAGGCCTACGTCGACGACCAGGACACCGAGACGATCCGTGCGCAGCGTGGCGGCTACGGCAGGCCCGGCGTCGAGAGCCCGTTCCGCGACCGCGGCGTCGAGGAGAACCTCGACCTGTTCCGACGGATGCGGGCCGGTGAGTTCGCGGACGGCGCACGCGTGCTGCGGGCCAGGATCGACATGCAGCACGAGAACATGCAGCTGCGCGACCCGATCATGTACCGCATCCGTCGTGGCCACCACCACCGCACCCACGACGCCTGGGTGATCTACCCCACCTACGACTGGGCACACGGTCAGAGCGATGCGATCGAGGGGGTGACCCACTCGCTGTGCACCCTCGAGTTCGACAGTCATCGCCCGCTGTACGACTGGTACCTCGATCAGCTGCCGCTCCCCTACGAGCAGCCGCGCCAGACCGAGTTCGCCCGGCTCGAGTTGACCCACACGATCACCTCCAAGCGGCGGCTCGCCGCGCTCGTCGCGGACGGTGTCGTCGAGGGGTGGGACGATCCGCGCATGCCGACCCTGCGGGCGTTGCGGCGGCGCGGCTATCCGGCCGAGTCGATCCGCGACTTCTGCCGGTTCATCGGGGTGGCGCGCACGAACAGCCGCCACCAGATCGAACTGCTCGAGTCGTTCGTGCGCACGCGGCTCAACGCGATCGCGCTCCGGCGCATGGCCGTGCTCCGACCGCTCCCGCTGACGATCACGAACTGGCCGGTCGACGAGTCGGGCGCACCGGTCGTCGAGCACTTCGAGATCGTCAACAACCCCGAGAACGCCGACGACGGCACCCGCTCGGTCGCGTTCTCGGGTGAACTGGTGATCGAGCGCGACGACTTCATGGTCGACCCGCCGAAGAAGTTCTTCCGGCTCGCACCGGGGCGCGAGGTGCGGTTGCGCGGCGCATACCTCGTCACCGCGACCGGCTTCGAGACCGACGACGACGGCAACGTCACGCGTGTGCTCGCGACCTACGACCCGGCGACGAGGGGCGGGTCGGCTCCCGACGGCAGGAAGGTGAAGTCGACCATGCACTGGGTCGCCGCCGACCATGCCGCATCGGCGACCGTCGCGCTGTACGAGCGGCTGTTCGCGGCCGAGAACCCCGGCGAGCGGACCGGCGACCCGCTCGACGACGTCGACCCCGACTCGCGTGAGATCCTCACCGGCTGCGTCGTCGAGGCCGCGCTCGCGGAGACCCCGCCCGGAACGGTCGTCCAGTTCGAGCGCCTCGGCTACTTCGCCCACGACCCCCGCGAGCCGATGCTCTTCCACCGCACGGTCGGCCTGCGCGACGAGTGGGCCAACATCCAGAAGCGGGCGACCTGACCGGCACGCGGTGGGTAGGGTCCGGCCGTGACGCGAACGAAGCGCTGGCCGGCGATCTCGGTCGCGCTCGTCGCGCTGGGTGCGTGTTCGGACGGCGGATCGGGCACGGCCGGCGAGGAACCGCCGGCGACGACCGGGACGACCGAGCCCGCGACCGCGACGACGACGACCGAGCCGACCACGACGACCAGCACGACCACCACCACGACGACCACGACGACCACCAGCACGACGACCACCAGCACGACGACCACCAGCAGCA
>CBFCWS010000118.1:0-8532 GCA_965601765.1 uncultured Ilumatobacter sp.
GGTCTCCGCCGACCAGATCACCACGGAGCTGAAGATCACGCGCAGCGTGGAGATGTCCCAGCGGTCGGGTTCGGCGTCGAGTGCGGCGAGGATCGGCTTCGCGAACGCATCGCCGACGATCGACACCGAGTTGATGCGCCGTCGCTCGACGGTGTCGAGCAGCTCGACGACGTCGAAGTGCCGGCCGACGAGCGTCGTGACCGAGCCGCCGATCATCATCGTCGCGAGGGCGTTGAAGAGGCCCGTGCCGTGCATCAGCGGCGCGGCCGGCACCACGCGTGGTCCGGCGCGCTCGACCCGGGTCGTGACGGCGTCGAGGTCCTGGTCGGGAGGCATCCGGCGCCGGTTCGCCGCATCCAGCGCCCTGAAGAGGTCGTCCTGACGCCACATCACACCTTTGGGCATCCCGGTGGTCCCGCCGGTGTAGAGCAGGAAGAGGTGGTCGCCCGACCGGCCCCACGGACCGATCGCGCGGCCGGGTCGCGACGTCGCCGCCGCCTCGTAGGGCGTCGCCCAGTCGGGGCAGGGTCCGCTGCCGTCGTCGACCCAGAGCCAGAGCCGGATGTCGGACATCCGGTGGCGCAGCGATTCGATGCGCTCCGAGAACACGCCGTGGAAGACGACCGCGACGACGTCCGCGTTGTCCCAGAGATAGGTGAGCTCGTCAGCCCCGTACCGGTGGTTCGTGTTGACGGTCGCCATGCCGGCCTTGAACGCGGCGAAGACGCTCTCGATGTACTCCGGCCCGTTGTGGAGGTACTGCGCGACCTTGTCCTGCTCGGTCAGCCCTGCCTCGAGCAGCGCGTGCCCGACGCCGTCGGCGCGCTCGTCGAACTCGCGCCAGGTGGTCGCACGGTCGCCCTGCTGCTGAGCGAGCTCGTCGGGGACCTGTCCCGCGACCGTCTCGAAGACGTTGGCGAAGTTCCATCCGGGCCCGGCCACGGGTCGCGACCGTACCGCGATCGCACGGCCCGACCGTCACGGTCCTCGACACCTACGATCGCCGCATGCCCGTGCTCGATCGCGCCGCGGTGGACGCCGCTGCCCTGACCGCCCGCCGACATGCCGGGGAGGCCGAGCGGCTGCGGCGATTGCCCGAGCCCGTGGTCAGGTCACTGGCCGACGCCGGCATGTTCACGCTGTGCCTCCCCGAGGCCTACGGCGGCCCGGGCGCCTCCCCGGTCGAGACGATCGACGCGATCGCGACGGTGGCGGCCGGAGACGGATCCGCCGGATGGTGCGCGGGCATCGCCTCGACGACGTCGTCGCTCGCTGCGTTCCTGCCCGCCGACGTCGCGACCAAGGTGTTCACGTCGCCATCGGTGGCCACCGGGGGCGTGTTCGCACCGAACGGGCACGGTCGGGTGGCGACCGACGGATCGGTCAGGGTGACCGGTCGCTGGCAGTGGGGGAGCGGCACGCAACACTGCGACTGGATCGTCGGCGGCGCACGCTGTGACGACGGGACCCAGCGGATCTGCTTCTTCCGTTCCGAGCAGGTCGACTTCCACGACACGTGGCACGTGGCCGGGATGCAGGGCACCGGTTCGGTCGACATCTCCGTGTCCGACGCGGTCGTGCCGGCCGAGCTGACGTTCCAGCCCATGTCCGATCGTCCCGTGATCGACGAACCGATCGCGCAGTTCCCCAACTTCACGCTGCTCGCCCTGGGTCTCGCCGCGACGGCGCTCGGGGTCGCCCGTCACGCCCTCGACGAACTGGTCGACCTGGCCGGCGCGAAGACCCCGCAGTTCTCGACCCGTTCCCTTGCGCAGAGCAGCTTCACCCAGATCGAGCACGCCCGAGCCGAGACGCGGTGGCGGGCGGCGCGTGCCCTGCTGCACGACGAGGTCGGGCGAGCCTGGGACGCCGCCGCTCGTGGCGATCGGGTCGACGTCGACGCCCGCGTCGCGATGCGCCTGGCGGCGACCCACTGTGCGAGCGAGTCGGCGGCGGCGGTCGACACGGCCTGGACACTGGCCGGCGGGACGGCGGTGTACGACACGAGCGTCCTCGGCCGCTGCGTCCGTGACGCCCACGTGGTGACCCAGCACATCATGGTCGCCCCGAAGACGATGGAGACGCTCGGCAAGCATCTCCTCGACGTCGACTTCGACCCCGCCATGATCTGATCCCACCGGCGCCCGCCGCCCCCGCCGGCTCGTCGGCTCGACTCTGTGGCAGCGATCCTGACGCCGGTCCGCGTGATCACTGCCACAGAATCTGGTGATCGGGTCGACCGATTTTGTGGCAGCGATCCTGTCGTCGGTGCGCGTGTTTGCTGCCACAGAATCTGGTGATCGGGTCGACCGATTTTGTGGCAGCGATCCTGTCGTCGGTGCGCGTGATTGCTGCCACAGAATCTGGTGATCGGGTCGACCGGTTTTGTGGCAGCGATCCTGTCGTCGGTGCGCGTGATTGCTGCCACAGAGTTGGTGCCACGAGAGGGGGTCCGGGGGGCGGGCCGACGTGCGTGGTCGATGGTTCGGTACCGTCGCCGGCGTGAGCAGCACCGAGGGCCCATGGTTCGAGAACGACGTGATCGAGACGATCATGACGACCCGGGCGATGCGACGCTTCGGCGAGCGCCCGGTCGCCGATGCCGACATCGAGACCTGCCTGCGCGCCGCGCAGCAGGCGCCGTCCGGCGGCAACGTCCAACCCCAGCAGTACCTCGTCGTGACCGAACCGGAACGACGTCGCTCGCTCGCCGACTGGTACCGACGCGCCTTCGACCGCTACGAGGCCTCGCTCGCCGACCCCGACTTCGGCGACGACGACCGGTCGGCAGCCTCGTGGCGAAGGACCCGGGACGCGAGCAGGCACCTCGCCGAGCACCTGCACGAGGTGCCGGCGATCGTGGTGTTCCTCCAGCCCCGCATCCCCTGGGAGCCCCGCGACGCGGACGGGCCGCTCGACATCGGTCGGCTCGACGCCTCGGTCTACCCGGCCGTCCAGAACTTCTGCCTGGCCGCACGTTCGCTCGGACTCGGAACTGCCCTGACGACCGTCATCCGCATCCACGGCGACGAGGCACTCGCGGCGCTCGATGTCCCGGCGGGCCGGTTCGAGATCGCCGCGCTCACGCCGGTCGGGTACCCCACGGGCAACTTCGGCGTCGCGCCGCGGAAGCCCGCCGCCGCCGTCACGCACTGGAACCGTTGGGGCGACAAGCGTCGGTGACCTCGCAGCCGGTGCGCCGCTGACGCCGCGCGACGAGCCCGTCGCCTCGGCGACGACCACGGCCCGCACCGCCCCGGCATCGCCGGTGCGGCCGCCGCACCCGTGCCGCCCTGCCGGGGCACCGGACGACGGTCTCCCCGACGCCGGTAGCGTTGATCTGCCATGCCTGCCACCCCCTGCGTCCGATCCGATGGCCCCGCGCGCCGTGACGATCTCCGCAACCTGGCGATCGTCGCCCACGTCGACCACGGCAAGACGACCCTCGTCGACGCGCTCCTGCGCCAGTCGGGTGCCTTCCGCGACAACGAGCAGGTCGCCGAGCGGATCATGGACTCCGGCGATCTCGAGCGCGAGAAGGGCATCACGATCCTCGCCAAGAACACCAGCGTCCGCTGGGGCGGCGTGACGCTCAACATCGTCGACACACCCGGGCACGCGGACTTCGGCGGCGAGGTCGAGCGGGCGCTCACGATGGTCGACGGCATCGTACTGCTCGTCGACGCCGCCGAGGGGCCGCTCCCGCAGACCCGCTTCGTCCTCGGCAAGGCACTGGGATACGACATGCCGGTCATCCTCGTGATCAACAAGGTCGATCGGCCCGACGCCCGCGTCGAGGAGGTCGTCGACGAGGTGTACGAGCTGTTCATCGACCTCGACGCCAACGACGCCCAGCTCGACTTCCCGATCGTCTACTCCTCGGGACGCGACGGGTGGGCGACCCTCGAGGATCCGACGGGCGGCGGGCGGCGGGGCACCGATCTCGGCCCGCTGTGCGACGTCATCCTCGAGACGATCCCGGCGCCGGCGTACCGGCCGGGCGCACCCCTCCAGGCGTGGGTGACCAACCTCGACGCCAACCCGTACCTGGGTCGCCTGGCGCTGTGCCGGGTGATCGAGGGCACGATCGTCAAGGGCCGCCCGGTCGCATGGTGCCGCGTCGACGGTACGGTCACCTCGACGAAGGTCGTCGAGCTGTTCCTCACCGATCAGCTCACCAGGGTCCCGGTCGACTCGGCCGGCCCCGGTGACCTCGTCGCGGTCGCCGGCATCGACGAGATCACGATCGGGGAGACCCTCGCCGACCCCGAGCACCCCGAGCCGCTCCCGGTCATCACGGTCGGCGAGCCCGCGCTCTCGATGACGATCGGCATCAACACCTCGCCCCTGGCCGGGCGCGACGGCAAGAAGATGACCGCCCGGCTCGTCAAGAACCGGCTCGACGCCGAGCTGGTCGGCAACGTCAGCCTCCGCGTGCAGCCGACCGATCGCCCCGACGCCTGGGAGGTGCTGGCACGCGGCGAGCTGCAGCTCGCCGTGCTGATCGAGACGATGCGGCGCGAGGGGTTCGAGCTCACCGTCGGCAAGCCCGAGGTCGTCGTCAAGACGATCGACGGCAAGCGCCACGAACCCGTCGAGCGGGTCACCATCGACGCGCCCGACGAACACCTCGGTGCGGTCACGCAGCTCCTCGCCGCGCGGAAGGGGCGGATGGAGAACATGGTCAACCACGGTCTCGGTTGGGTGCGCCTCGAGTACCTCGTCCCGGCCCGGGGCCTGATCGGGTTCCGCACCGAGTTCCTGACCGAGACCCGCGGCGCCGGGGTGATCAGCCACATCTTCGAGGGCTACGAGCCGTGGTTCGGCGAGATCCGCGCCCGCGACCGAGGATCGCTGGTCGCCGACCGGACGGGGGTGGCCACGACCTACGCGATGCTCAACCTCCAGGACCGGGCCACGATGATGGTCGGTCCGGGCACCGACGTCTACCAGGGGATGATCGTGGGGGAGAACGCCCGCGCCGGCGACATGGACGTCAACATCTGCCGCGAGAAGAAGCTGACGAACGTCCGGGCGGCCTCCGCCGACGACACCGTGAAGCTCACGCCGCACCGCCAGCTGTCGCTCGAGCACGCGCTCGAGTTCATCGCCGCCGACGAGTGCGTCGAGGTCACGCCCACCCACCTCCGGCTGCGCAAGGTCCACCTCGACCCGCACGCCCGGCACCGCCACGCCAAAGCAGCCGGCGGCTGACCTACCCGGGAGCGCCCGACCCCGGACGGCCGACCCGTCAGGCGGGACCCGACACGAACGGCCGGGCGTCGACGACGCCGACCGGCTCGAAGCGGTTGCCGTGGTGGGTGACGCCCTCGGCCTCCCAGGTCATCAAGCCGATCCGGCAGCGCGACCAGTGATTGCCCTCGACGTCGGTCGAGACCGCACCCGCCTCGACGAGACACCCGGAGTCGCCGTCGTGCGCCGCGTTGCCCACCACGGAGGTGTGCGCCCCGCCGACCACGTGCACCGCCCGCGTCGTGCCCGACACGTGGTTCGCGATCACGGTCGTCTGCTGCGCATCGATCAGGTGGACCCCCCACCATCGCGTCGCCATCCTGTTACCCCTGATCTCGACGTCGGCCGTCGACCGGAGCCGGACCCCCGCGATCAGCTGCTCGAGTTCGTTGCTGTCGAGGACGTGGCCGGTGCCCCCGGTGATGTCGATGCCGACGTCCCAGTTCATGCCGCGCACCGTCGAGCGCGTGATCGCGAGCCGGTCGTGGTCGGTGCTCGACACCCCGGTCATGTGGCACGACTTGATCCGTACGTCGTCGGCGTCGACGTCCACGTGACCGTCGATCGCGCAGCCGAAGAGCGAGGCGCTTTGGCCGGCGACCGCCACGACCACCTTGGGCACCCACACGATCCGTTCGGTGCGCGACGACACCGAGCAGTGTTCGAGTCGCGAACCGGCGCCGAGCACGACAGCGCAGCTCTCCCACCCGTCGATGAGGGTCCGGTCGCTCCCGAGCCCGCGAACCGTGACGCCGTCGGGAATCCGCGCCGGACCGAGGTACGTCCCCTCGCCCAGGCGCACGACGTCGCCCGCCGCCGCCCCGGCGACCACCCCTGCGAGCTCGATCGTGTCGGCCGGCTCGTCGGCGAAGAGCGGGATCGGTGGCTCGGGCATCGGGTGCAACGTGACCCGGAAGACCCTGGGCAACGCGTCGCGGGGGCGCCCGGTCGATCGTGATGATGCGTCGACGCGCACGGCGTCGGGACGGCACTCGAAACCCACCGGTGTGCCGTCGCCGGTCCGGACGTCGGCGATGCGGTCCGCGACCGCTCGCAGCGCCGTGAACCGGCCCCGGCCGCCGACGTCGATCAGCACGACCGAGTCCGGGTCACCGGACTCGGCGAGGTACCGGACGTCGTCGTCGCCCCACGTCCGCCACGGCTCGGCACGTTCGAGGAGCGACTCGTGCTCGCTGATCCAACGGCCTGCGTCGCGCAGCCGGCGGGCATGATCGGCCGGCAACGTGCCGTGCCGATCGACGCCGACGATCAACGTCAGCGAGCCGCCCTTGGCGATGCACTCCGTCAGCACGGCGACGATGTCGCGCTCGTCGAGCAGGTGCCGGTCCGACTCGGCGAGGTTCAGCCCGATCCCGAGGCCGAGGCCGCGGCGGAGCTCCCAGGGATCGGACCGGATCACCGTCGGCATCCGGTACTCGAGGGTGCGGACGTCCGGATCGGTCGTCCACCACCGGTCGTTGACGACCAGGTCGGGGCGGTGGCGTCTGGCGGCCGAGAGCAGCTGCTCGCTCTGCCACACGCTCTCCCCGCCACCCCAGTGGCCGTCCGCCAGGAGCAGGTCGACGTCGAATCGGTGCACGAGGTCGAGGACGTGGGGATGCACCGTCTCGGTGACGTACTCGGCGCCGGGGTAGCGCCGGTCGCACCAGTCGAGGAGCGAGTACGACGCCCCGACCTCGAGCGACTCGTGCTTCGCAGCCTCGACCAGCTCGGCGAACACGTTGCGAGCCGGACCCTCGTGGAGCACCGTCCGGTCGGTTCTCGGTGCGTCCCACCAGCAGAGACCGTCGTGGTGCTTGGCGGTCAGGACGACGTAGCTCGCACCTGCGTCACGGGTCAGCGACATCAGCTCGGTCGCGTCGAACCGGTCGAACGAGAGGTGCGGGAAGAACTGGTCGAAGCTCTCGACGTCGGGCCAGACGCGCCGGTGGTGCTCGATCGCCTCGACGAGCGGCGAGACGTGATGCAGCACGTCGGGCAGGTCGGTCTCGACGTGTGGTCGGTACCAGCTCGCGTACGCACCGATCGGGCTCCAGGCCGGGACCGAGGCGAGCGACATGTGCCACTGCAGGCCGAAGCGGCGTCGCCCCCAACCTGCCGACCCTCCCATGTGCGATGATCCTGCCATGTCGAGGTACCGCACCGTCGAACCGGTGGTCGATCCCGTGCCGACAGCAACAGGGTGAGAACACGGTCCGGCGCCTTGCGCCGGCGCATCGTCACCGTGCCCGCAGTCGGCCTCGCCGCCGTGGGAACCACGGTGACGATGCCGCTCTGGGTCCCGGCCGTCGTGCTCGTCGACGTGATCGGCCGACGGCGCCGGCGACCGCTGACCCGCCTCTCCCTGTTCGGCTGGTGGTGGGCGTGGCACGAGGTCGGCGGGGTCGCCCTCGCGTTCCGGCTGTGGGCGACCGGCCGGCGACGGGACCACGCCGCGCACTACGCGCTGATGGCGCGGTGGTCGGCGGGGCTGATGCGGGGCCTCGACCTGATCGGCGGGATCCGTGTCGACGTCCGGGGCCTCGACGAGCTCCGGGCGGGTGACGCGATCGTCGTGAGCAGGCACGCGAGCTTCGCGGACTCCCTCGTGTCGGGATGGGTCACCTCGGCGCTCGCCGGCCTGCGCCCCCGCTACGTGCTCAAGCGCGAGCTGCTCGTCGACCCGTGTCTCGACATCGTCGGGCTGCGCCTCCCGAACCACTTCATCGATCGCTCGGCGGTCGACAACGACGCCGAGCTCGGGGCGCTGCAGCGCCTCGCCGCGGGGATCGGCCCCGGCGACGTCGCGGTCATCTTCGCCGAGGGCACCAGGGCGACGCCGGCCAAGCGCCGGCGGGCCCTCGAGAAGATCGCCGAGCGCGACGTCGACCGGGCACGTGAGCTGTCGGCGCTCCGACATCTGCTCCCACCGCGTGCGGCCGGCACCCGAGCCCTGCTCGACGGCGCACCGTCGGCCGACGTCGTCCTGGCCTGGCACACCGGGTTCGACGGCTTCGACTCGCCGCGCGGAATGCTCGCCCGGCTGGCAGAACCACCGGTGGCGGCGAGGTTCGTGCTGCGTCGCGTACCCCGGGGGTCGGTCGACGACGACGACTTCGCCGCATGGCTCGATCAACGCTGGCTCGAGCTCGACGAGGAGGTCGACCGGGCGCTCGCGAACGGCGCCGAACCGTCGCCGGCTGTGCCCTGAGGATCCGAGCGGTTCTAGGGTCCGGGACGTGAAGCTCTCGATGATGATCAGCTACTCCGGCGACTTCC
>CBFCWS010000119.1:0-8500 GCA_965601765.1 uncultured Ilumatobacter sp.
CCGCCCGACGAAACACCCACGAGCACCACACCGCCGCCACCGTCGGCCCTGCGGTTCTCCTCGCTCGGATGCGGCTCGTCGCTCGCGCTTCCCTCGCCGCCCGACGAAACACCCACGAGCACCACACCGCCGCCACCGTCGGCCCTGCGGTCCTCCTCGCTCGGGTCCACGCGCACGAGGTCACGATCGAGCATCGGGGCGGACTCGTCCCACGTCCGGCTGGGCGCGGCGGTCATGCGTCGGCCTCGACCTGCGGGGGCTCGGGGCGTCGCTCGCCGTGGCCGAGCTCGTTGCTCCACCCGACCTCGCCGACGAACGTCGCATCGCCGGACGCCGACGTCGCCCGCATCCAGCCCGAGGTGTGCTCGTCCTCCCCCTCGCGCCAGTCCTCCCAGGGAAGGTTCTTCGGCCTGCCGTCGTCGTCGACCAGCAACTCGTCCTTGGTGTAGATCGCGTCCTGGCGGTTGGTGAAGCTGAACTCGAACATCTTCGTCTCGGTGATCGCCTCGGTCGGGCACGCCTCGACACACAGGTCGCAGTGGATGCACCGCAGGTAGTTGATCTCGTAGACGAAGCCGAAGCGCTCACCCGGCGAGGTGGGGTCGAGCGGGTCGTTGTCGGCACCGCGCACGTAGATGCAGTTCGCCGGGCAGACACCGGCGCACAACTCGCAGCCGATGCACTTCTCCATGCCGTCCTCGTAGCGGTTGAGGACGTGGCGGCCGTGCAGCCGCTCGGGCTTGTCGATCTTCTCGTCGTGATCGAGATCGGGCTCGTGCGTGCCCTTCTTCGCCGCGACGCGACCGCCGGAGTACTCGGTGGTGACCTGCTTGCCGCCGAACAGGCGGTGCTGGCGGATCGTGACGGCGAATCCTTCGAGATAGCCCATCAGTAGGCAGCTCCTTCACGTTCGCGGTTGCGGCGGGCCACGCCGAGCGCAGCGGAGAACAGCAGGTAGCACACGCCCATGACGGCGAGCCCGATCGCTGCCGTGACCAGGAGCGGCGCGAACCCTTCGTACCGATCGCGGGTCACCTGCAGTGCCGCGATGATCAGGAACCACCCGAGCGCGACCGGGATCAGCAGCTTCCAGCCGAAGTCCATCAGCTGGTCGTAGCGCAGACGGGGCAACGTCGCCCGGAACCACACGTAGGCGTACAGGAAGGCGAGGGTCTTGAGGAGGACCCAGATCGTCCCCTCGATCGCACCCGGGATGATCGGAATGTCGAACAGCCCCTGCGGGCCGCCCAGGAAGAGCGTCACCATCACCGCGCTCATGGTGATCACGTTCATGAACTCGGCGAGGAAGAACAGGGCGAAGCGGATCGACGAGTACTCGGTGTTGAAGCCGCCGACGAGCTCCTGCTCGGCCTCGACGAGATCGAACGGCGGCCGGTTCAGCTCGGCGGTCATCGCGATCAGGAAGATGACGAACGGCACGAAGCCCGTGGCGACGATGTTCCAGTTGGTGATGCCGTCCTGACCGGCGACGATGCCGGCGGTCGACAGCGTGCCGGCCATCAGCAACACCGAGGCGAGGCTGAGACCGAGCGCCGCCTCGTAGGAGATCATCTGCGCCGAGGCGCGGACCGAACCGAGCAACGGGTACTTCGAACCCGAGGCCCAGCCGGCGAGCATGATGCCGTAGACGCCGATCGAGCTGAGCGCCAGCACGATGAGGATGCCGACCGGCGGATCGATGAGTTGGATGCGCGTGACCTCGCCGAACAGGGTCACCGTCCCGTCGTTGCCGTCGGAGAAGTCGCCGCCGAGCGGGATGACCGACCACACGAGGAACGCCGGCACGAACGTCAGGAACGGCGCCAGGCGGAACACCCACTTGTCGGCCTTGTCCGGCAGGAGATCCTCCTTGAAGAAGAGCTTCATGCCGTCGGCCAGGCTCTGGAGGATGCCGAACGGGCCGGCCTTGTCGGGACCGATGCGGTTCTGCATGCCCGACACGATCTTGCGCTCGAACCAGACCATCAGCATCGTGCCGACGAGTCCGATGACGAAGATCGCGAGCACCTTGCCGGCGACGATCGCCAGCACCTCCCACCACCAGTCGTCGGTGTCGAGCAGTGGATCGGCTGCGAGCAGGCCGCTCACGTCACGCGCTCGATTCGCACGTCGGTCACGACGGCATCGCCGGCGACGATCTCCGCGATGTCGGGTCCGGGCTGGTTGAACGGCGCCCAGACGGTCCCGCGGGCGACCGATCCGTCGGCCACCAACGGCATGACCACGCTGCCGGAAGCACTGACGAGCTTCACCTCGGCGCCGTCGGACTCCCCGATCGAGGTCAGGTCAGCCGGGTTGACGTGTGCGCCCGCACCGACGGCCAGACCGGCCAGCGAGGGCGACATCGCCGTGTTGACGGCTCGGTCGTAGAGCTTGCGCGACACGATCAGACGGTAGTCGTAACCGTGACGTTGCTCCGCCACCACCTCGGCCGGGCCGAGATCCCCGACGGCGGGCACCGCGAGGACGCCCTCGAGGTCGGCGTCGACGGCCGCCGGCGTCACGCCGGCGTAGGCCGGCACGGTCGCAGCGATGCGTTCGGTCAGGTCGTGGACGTCCCCGACATCCAGATCGTGTCCGAGGCGGACCATGAGCTCGGCCGCGATCATCCAGTCGGGGCGGGAGGTGCCGTACATGGTCACCTTCTGGCTGACGCGCGACACCCGGCCCTCGAGGTTGGTGGTCGTCCCGGTCTGCTCGGCGAACCCGGCCGCCGGGAGGATCACGTCGGCACGGGCGGTCGACGCCGATTGGAAGGTGTCGACCGAGATGACGCGCCGAGCGCCGGCGATCGCCCGGCGGGCGAGATCGGCGTCGGGACAGTCGGCGATCGGATCGGCGCCGGCGAGGATCAGCAGGTCGACCTTGCCGTCCGCGGCCGCCCGCAGGGTGGCCAGCGCGTCGCGCTCGGCGTCGGGCGGCGCGAGCCCGAGCTGCAACGCACCGACGACGTTGCCGCGTCGGAGCGCCGGGAGGACGAGTGCGCCCGGCACGCCGTCGACGAGGCTGCGGACCGCGGCCATCGCCGCCGCCTCGGACTCGGCGAGGTTGCTCCTGCCGGCGACGACGACGACCTCGCCGGTGCCGACCTGAGCCGCCACCTCCTCGGCCGCGAGCGTGCGGGCGATCTCGCCGGCAGCCATGCCGGGGACGTGACGCACGCTCCGCCACGCGTACTTCGTCATGCCGGTCTCGACGGGCGAGAACTCGATGACCCGCGTGCGGCCCTCCTGCACGGCGTCGCGCAACCGCAGGTACAGGACCGGCAACTCCTCTTTGAGGTCCGGACCGCACAGGATCACCGTCGGGGCGTTCGCGGCGTCGGTGATCGTGGCACGCGGCAGCTCGAGCACCTCGACCGGCAGTCCGTCGCCGAGCTGGGCGTCGCGGTGCTCGACGCCGGCCGCGTCAGCGAGCTGCGCCCAGGCGAACGCCCCCTCGTTGGTGCAGCGCGCACCGCCGAGCAGCGCGACGGTGCCGGCTTCGGCGATCAGTTGGGTGGCGATCGCCATCGCCGATGCCCACGACGTGGCCTCGAGACCGGCTTCGCCGCGCACGAGCGGCTCGCCGAGCCGGTGCTCGCTGTCGACGGCTTCGAAGTTGAACCGCCCCCGGTCGCACAGCCATCCCCAGTTGACGCTCTCGACGTCGATCCCCTGGTAGCGCAGCACCTGGTCGCGGCTCGAGTGCACCGAGATCCGGCACCCGACCGAGCACGTCGTGCACGTCGAGGTGACCTGTTCGAGATCCCACGGTCGCGCCTTGAAGCGATACGGCTCGGCGGTGAGCGCACCGACCGGGCAGATCTGCACGGTGTTGCCGGAGAAGTACGACGCGAACGGTTCGTCGGGGAAGGTGTTGACCTGGGTGAGGTTGCCGCGGTCGATGAAGTGGATGAGCTTGTCGCCGGCGACCTCGTCGGCGAAGCGGGTGCAACGGTCGCAGAGGATGCATCGCTCACGGTCGAGAAGCACGTGGTCGCTGATGGGGATCGGCTTCTCGTAGTGGCGCTTCTGTTCGACGTAGCGACTCTCGCCGGGCCCGTGGCTGTACGCCTGGTCCTGGAGGGGGCACTCACCCCCCTTGTCGCAGACCGGGCAGTCGAGCGGATGGTTCGCGAGCAGCAGCTCGAGGATGCCTTCCTGCGCCCGCTTCGCTGCGGCGGACTCGGTCTCGACCACCATGTCGGGCGCGACCGGGATCATGCACGAGGGCTGGAGCATCGGTCCTCGACCGGTGTCGATCTCGACCATGCACTGCCGGCACATCCCCACCGACTTCATGCGCGGGTGGTAGCAGAAGCGCGGGACGTACTCGCCGTGGCGTTCGGCCGCAGCGATCACCAGCTCACCCTTGTGCGCCTCGATCGAGCGCCCGTTCAACGTGATCGAGACGGTCTCGACGATCTCGATGGCGGGCTCGTCGTCCGCTTCGCTTCCTTCTCGCGCCGCGTCCGGCTCGTCGCTGGCGCTTCCCTCGCCGGGTTCGCCGGCACTTCCTTCGACGGGTTCACCCGCCGGCTCGTCGCTGGCGCTTCCCTCGCCGTTTTCGATGGCGGTCTCGACGTTTTCGATGGCGGGCTCGTCGTCCGCTTCGCTTCCTCCTCGCGCCGCGTCCGGCTCGTCGCTGGCGCTTCCCTCGCCGGGTTCGCCGGCACCTCCCGACGCCTCCGGGTCATCACCCGTGTCCGGCTCGTCGCCGCCGGCGTCGCGCGCGTCCGGCTCGTCGGTGGCTGATGGGTCGGCGGTCGTCTCCACGGCTGGGACAGCGGCCTGGGGGTCGTCGGGTTGGTTCTCGGCGTCCACGTCCTGTGTTTCGTCACCGGTCATCGCACATCTCCGTGCGCCATCGTGCCGGATGGAGCGACGGCCACCAAGTGCGCCATCACGAGCCTCCCGCCGCTGCAACCGACACCGGGATGGTGGTGCGGGGCCCGCGCTTGGTGACCCGCGACTCGAACTCCTCGGGGAACAGCGTCATCGCCGAGTGGATCGGCACGTACGCGGACGGCCCGACGAAGCAGATCGTGGTCATCTGATACGGGAACGGCTTGGCCTCGAGACCGAGCCGCTCGCTCGCGGCATGCGGCATCTCACCGGGACAGATCGACTCGCCCACCTCGAGGATGGTCTGCAGATCGGCATCGGTCCCCGTGCCGTCGACGATGCGCTCGACGATGCGATAGAGCCAGGTGCCGCCCTCGCGACACGGCACGCACTTCCCGCACGACTCGTGCGCGTAGAACTTGACGAGGGTGAGCGCGGCGGCCGGGATGTCGGTCGTGTCGTCCATCACCATGACCGCGCCGGACCCGAGCATCGATCCCGCCTGGCCGGCCTGGCGCCCCTCGAACGGGATGTCGAGCTGGTCGGGCAGGAACCACGGCGCCGAACCGCCGCCGGGGACGAAGCACTTGAGCTCGCGCCCGTTGCGCATCCCCTGCGCGAACTCCTCGCCGTAGATCAGGTCGCGGAACGTCGTCGAACCGTTCACGATCTCGAAGACGCCCGGTCGCCGCACGTGGCCGGAGACCGCGATCATGCGGGTTCCCGGCGACGTCTCGGTCCCGATCGCGGTGTACTCGGCCGAACCGTGCGCCGCGATGAACGGCAGGTTCGCGAGCGTCTCGACGTTGTTGACGATCGTCGGCTTCCCGTACAGACCGATCGCGGCCGGGAAGTACGGCGGCTTCAGGCGGGGCATCCCGCGCTCGCCCTCCAGCGACTCGATCAGGGCGGTCTCCTCGCCGACGACGTAGGCTCCCGCACCCCAGTGCATGACGATGTCGACGCTGAAGTCGCTCCCGAGGATGTTCTTGCCGACGTACCCGGCGTCGTAGGCCTCGTCGAGCGCCGCCGCCACCCGCTCGTGGGCCAGTGGCATCTCGCCGCGGATGTAGAAGAAGCACTGGCTGAGGCCGGCGGCGTAGCACGCGACGAGACAACCCTCGATCAGCTGGTGCGGGTCGCGCTCCATCAGCAGCCGGTCCTTGTAGGTGCCGGGCTCGGATTCGTCGCCGTTCACCACGAGGTAGCGGGGCCACACGCCCTTCGGGGTGAACCCCCACTTGACGCCGGCGGGGAAGCCTGCTCCACCGCGGCCGAGCAGCGTCGAGGCGCGCACGTCGGAATGGACGGCCTCGGGCGACTTGCCGAGCGCCGCTCGGATGCCCTGGTAGCCACCGGTCTCCTCGTAGCGGGCGAGCGTGTGGGAGTCCTCGTACTTGAACCGAGAGGTCACGATCTGGGGCCGGTCACCGTCGTCGTGGTACCCGGGCGCCCAGGGGTAGCTGCCGCCCGCGGTCATGACGCGTCCTCCGTGATCGTGATCCATGCGGGCGCCCCGTCGACGTCGTCGGGTGGGACCGCACCGACGGCCCGGCCGGCGGGGATGTGCTGGCGGTTGCGGGCGAGGGTGCCGTGCGGCGGGATGTCGCGGTCGAGCTTGCCGGCGCGCAGGTCGTCGACCATCTCGTCGAACTCCTCGGGGGTCACGCGGTAGCGATGACGGTAGTTCACCTGGAGCGTGGGGGCCTCCGAGCACGCCGCCTGGCACTCGGCGTGCTGCAGGGTGAACATGCCGTCCGGCGTCGTGGAGCCGGCCTTGATGCCGAGACGCTCCTCGGCGTGGTGCAGCAGCTCCTCGGCGCCCATCAGCGCACAGCTCATGGTCCCGCAGACGTTGATCAGGTACTTGCCGGTCGGCTCGAACCTGAACATCTCGTAGAAGCTGGCCGTCCCGTACACCTCGGCCGGGGTGACGTCGATGAGTTCCGCGATGTGCCGCATGGCCTCGTTGGTGACGTAGCCGTTCTGCTGCTGCGAGACGTGCACGAGGGGGATCAGCGCCGACTTCTTCTTGGGGTACCTGGCGATGATCTCCTTCGCCAACGCCACGTTCTGATCGTTCAGGCGACTCATCGATCCACGTCTCCGAGGACGGGATCGACCGAGGAGATCACGGCGACGGCGTCGGCGACCAGGCCGCCCCGCATCATGTGCGGCAGGCACTGGATGTTGGTGAACGACGGTGCCCGCATGTGCATGCGGTACGGCGTCGGCGAGCCGTCGGAGGCGATGTAGCACCCGATCTCGCCGCGCGGGCCCTCGACGCCGACATAGACCTCGCCCTCCGGGACCTTGAAGCCCTCGGTGAAGATCTTGAAGTGGTGGATGAGCGCCTCCATCGACTCGTCGATGCGGGCCCGCGGCGGCGGCGTGACCTTCTTGTCCTGGATGCGGTAGTCGCCCTGGGGCATGCGGTCGAGGATCTGCCGGACGATCTTCATCGACTCCCTGATCTCGGCCAGCCGGATCGCGTAGCGGTCGAAGCAGTCGCCGTAGGAGCCGACGATCACGTCGAAGTCCATCTCGTCGTAGTGCAGGTAGGGCATGTCGCGGCGCAGGTCCCAGGCGACGCCGGTCGACCGCAGGATCGGACCCGTGGCGCCGAGAGCCAGTGCCTCGTCGGGCGTGATCACGCCGACGCCCTGCAGGCGCTCGCGCCAGATCGGTTGGCCGGTCATCAAGATGTCGTACTCGTCGAGCCGCTCGGGGATCAGGTCGAGCAGATGGAGCACGTCGTCGCGCCAACCCGGCGGGAGGTCGGCCGCGAGGCCCCCGGGTCGGATGAAGTTGTGGTTCATCCGCAACCCGGTGACCTTCTGGAAGAACCGGAGGACCTCCTCGCGCTCCCGCCACCCGTAGATCATCATCGACACCGCGCCGAGGTCCATGCCGTTCGTGGCCATGAAGAGCAGGTGCGAGGCCATCCGATTGAGCTCGGAGAGCAGCATCCGCATCCACTCGGCGCGCTCGGGGATGTCGCCGTCGATCCCGAGCAGCTTCTCGGTCGCCATGGAGAAGACGAGCTCGTTGTTGAACGGTGAGAGGTAGTCCATGCGGGTGACGTTCGTGCCGCCCTGCATGTAGGTGAGCGACTCACCGGTCTTCTCCATGCCGGTGTGGAGGTACCCGACGATCGGCTTGCACCGCAGCACGGTCTCGCCCTGGAGCTCGAGCATGAGCCGGAGCACGCCGTGGGTCGACGGGTGCTGCGGGCCCATGTTGATGATCATCGTCTGATCCTCGTCGGGGTCGTCCGGGAGATCGCCCAGCTCGGCCGCCTCGGCCTCGCTCATCCGGAGCACCGAACCGACCTCGCGCATGAGCTCGGGGGCACCCATCTGCGAGCGCGGGACCATCTCCTGGGCGCCCTCGGACGTCTGTCCGGGGACCGTCTGCGTCGACCAGCCCGGGACTGGACCGGTGTCCGAGCCAGAGATCTCCTTGCCTGGAGTGGTGACGCTCACGCTCCTGCCCTCCTCACGTCGGTGAGGGTGACCGGCACCAGCCTCTTGCCGACAGTCGTGACACTCACGCCATGCGACGTGCTCGAGTCGGTGAAGGTGCCAGGCACCAACCGGGCCGTTGTTCCACACCTCGGACGTTTCCGACGGGGCACGCTTGGTGCCAGACAC
>CBFCWS010000120.1:0-8497 GCA_965601765.1 uncultured Ilumatobacter sp.
TCGGCCGAGCCGCCGCGGATGGTGAAGCTGACGTACACCCCCGACGATCCGCAGGCTCACGTGTGCCTCGTCGGCAAGGGCGTGATGTACGACTCCGGCGGCATCAGCCTGAAGCCGACCAATGCGATGCACGTCATGATGAAGATGGACATGTCCGGTGCGGGAGCCGTGCTCGCCGCGATGACGACCCTCGCCGAGCTCGGCTGCCGCAACCGCGTCAGCGCATGGTTGATGTGCACCGACAACATGCCGTCGGGTTCGGCGTTGAAGCTGAGCGACGTCCTGACGATCCGCAACGGCAAGACCGTCGAGATCCACAACACCGACGCCGAGGGCCGGCTCATCCTGGCCGACGGGCTCTCGCTCGCCGCCGAGGAGACGCCCGACGTGATCGTCGACATCGCGACCCTGACCGGGGCCGCCCTGGCGGCGCTCGGGCAGGAGTACGCGGCGGTCGTCGGGACCGATCAGGGCGTCGTCGACTCGTTGCTCGCGGCGAGCGGGCGCACCGACGAGCCGCTGTGGCAGATGCCGCTCGCCCGGGACCGCTACCGCAAGCTGCTCGACTCGAACGTGGCCGACATGCGCAACATCGGTGGGCCGTACGCCGGCGCGATCACGGCTGCGATCTTCCTCTCCGAGTTCGTCGGCGACGTGCCGTGGGCGCATCTCGACATCGCCGGACCGATGAACGCCGAGAGCGACACCGCGTGGCGCTCCAAGGGCGCCACCGGCTTCGGCGCCCGCACCCTCGCCGACTTCGCGTGCAGCTTCACGACGGCCTGAACGCCGACCGGCTGATCACGACCGGTTGATCACGACCGTCGGGCACGCCGCTACGACGCGAGCGCCGCTGCCTCGGCGGCGCGGGCGGCGGCGGGTGGGGTGAGCCCGACCTCGGCCAGACGCGCGGCGAGCTGGCTGCGATCGACGTGGATGACGCGGCGCGCCCAGTCGTCGTGGCTGATGCGGATGTCGTCGGGAAGCCGCTTGAGATGACGCTGGGCGACCGTCGGGAAGCATCGCCGGACGTCGAACCCGTCGGCGCTGCGCCGGGCGAGGCCGAACATCACGCAGCGGTGGAGCGCCTTGCCGAACGGCGACTGGTCGCCGCGGGCGAACGACAACCCCATCGACGTGGCCGTGTGCTGGAGGTCGAGGATGTAGCCCTCCGGCCGGTGGTCGAACTCGTCGGCGAAGCGGCGCATGATCCACGTGGCGGTCGGGCCGATCACGCCGAGCCAGAAGCGCTCGACGTAGGCGCTGCGGGGGTCGTGGCCGCGCCGGTCGACCTCGTCGTCCCGCCACGGGCGGATCGTGGCGCTGGTCGCTTCCGCAGCCGCCGGGACGAAGGCGGTCATGGGGAGCACGTGGGTGCTGGGCGGTCGGGGCACGGGTCGCTCGCAGGTGCTGGCATCGAGAGGGGGAGCCGGCCCTCGCCGAAGGGGCACCGTTCCTCCTCGGGCGGAACCGCCGGTCGCGACCGGCGGCCCGGACGTCTCGCCGGGCCGGCGCGTCGGCCACAATCGTGTGATGACCGGCGATCCGCTCGAAGCTGCTGCGGGACACGTCCGCCGCGCGCGGCGAATCGTCGTCCTGACCGGTGCCGGCATCTCGACCGACTCGGGCATCCCCGACTTCCGCGGCCCGAACGGCGTGTGGACGAAGGATCCTGCGGCGGAGAAGGCGTCGCACATCCACCACTACCTCGGCGATCCCGACGTGCGTCGCGCCGCGTGGCAGAACCGCATGCGGGCGCCGGTGTGGTCGGCGCAGCCCAACCTCGGTCACCGGCTGCTGGTCGACCTCGAGCGCGCGGGGCGGATGCAGGCACTGATCACCCAGAACATCGACGGCCTGCACCAGGCGGCCGGGAGCGACCCCGACCGGGTCATCGAGGTCCACGGCACGGCCCGCTACACGCGTTGCTGGAGTTGTGGCGACCGTCGCTCGATGAGCGAGATCCTCGATCGCGTCCGGTCCGGGGAGGACGACCCGCCGTGCGAGTCGTGCGGCGGCATCATCAAGTCCGACACGATCAGCTTCGGCCAGGCGCTCGTGCCCGAGGTGATCGATCGTGCGATGACCGCCGCGCGGCGGTGCGACCTGCTGCTGGCGATCGGATCGACGCTCAGCGTCGGCCCGGTCAACACCTGTGTCCCGATCGCGAGCCGGGCGGGCGCGGTGGTCGTGATCGTCAACGGCCAGCCGACCGACATGGACCGCTACGCGGACGCCCTGCTGATCGGCCAGATCGCCGACCTCCTCCCGCGCCTGATCGGTGAGTGATCCGCGCCGTCGGAATACCTGACCGGTTCGGTAGGTTTTAGCCTCCATGGCAACGTTCCGAGACCTGCTCGCGCAGGCCAAGTCCGAGATCGTCGAGGTCTCCACCGACATCGCGGCGCAGCACGTCGCATCCGGCCACACCGTGCTCGACGTGCGCGAACCGGACGAGTACCAGGAGGGTGCGCTCGCAGGAGCGATCCACATCCCGCGTGGCAACCTCGAGGCGCAGATCGAGAACCGCATCGTCGACAAGACGACACCCGTCGTCGTCTACTGCGCCGGTGGGGTGCGGTCGGCGTTCGCGGCCCGCACCCTCCAGGAGCTGGGCTACACCGACGTCGAGTCGATGGAGGGTGGGTTCGGCCGCTGGAAGGACGAGGGTCGCCCCTGGAAGCAGCCCGTGTCGCTCACCCCCGAGCAGATGAACCGGTACAAGCGGCACCTGCTCCTCCCCGAGGTCGGCGTCGAGGGTCAGGCCGAGCTGCTCGACGCCAAGGTGCTCATGCTCGGCGCCGGTGGGCTCGGTTCCCCGGCGGCGCTGTACCTCGCCGCGGCCGGTGTCGGCACGATCGGCATCGTCGACATGGACGACGTCGACGCCTCCAACCTCCAGCGTCAGATCCTCCACAACGTCGACCGGATCGGCGACCGCAAGGTCGACTCGGCGAAGAAGACCCTGACCGCGCTCAACCCGGATCTCGACGTCGTCACCTACGACACGCGCCTCGATGCGAGCAACATCGTCGACATCATCTCCGGCTACGACGTCGTCGTCGACGGGGCGGACAACTTCCCGAGCCGCTACCTGCTCAACGACGCGAGCGTGAAGCTCGGCATCCCCGTCGTGCACGGCTCGATCTTCCGCTTCGAGGGGATGGTCAGCGTGTTCCACCCGCTGGAGGGCCCCACCTATCGCGACATGGTGCCCGAGCCGCCGCCGGCCGAGCTGGCGCCGTCGTGCGCCGAGGCCGGTGTCCTCGGTGTGCTGCCCGGGATCATCGGCTCGATCCAGGCGCTCGAGACGATCAAGGTGATCCTCGGCCTCGGCGAGCCGCTGATCGGTCGGATCCTCTCGGTCGACACCACGGAGATGGAGTTCCGGGTCTTCAACCTCCGCCCCGACCCCGCCAACGAGGTCACCTTCGCGAACCGCGACCGCATCCAGATCGTCGAGCTCGACGGCCTGTGCGCCCCCGGCCTCGCCCACGCCTGACCGTGAGACCGGCCACGCCCGACCGGCCACCCCCGACCGGCCACCCCCGGTACGTGAGCCGGTGACTTCGTGGCAGCGATGCCGGCGCCGGTGCGCGGGATCACTGTCACAGAGTGAGTGCGGGTGGGTCGATCAGCTCGCGTCGGAGGGGACGACGCCCAGTTCGTTGCGCTCCTGGGTGGCGACCGCCACGAGGATCAGTGCGATGCCGGTGGCGTCCACGGCCGAGGGGCGCTGGCCGAGCGCGACCCAGCCGATGACGACGGCGGTCACCGGCAAGGTGGCCAGCAGGACCGAGAACCGGCGGATCGGGATGCGGCGCAGCACGTACTGGTCGATGCCGTACCCGATCGCGTTCGAGAACACGCCCGTCGCACAGCACAGCACCAGCAGCGTCGGCGAGACCCACACGACGCCGCTCCCCGGCAGACCGACCGGTGCGAGGGCGACGCTCCCGATCGCGAGGCCGACCCCGAGCCCGGAGAGCCCGGCGCGCACGTTCGCCACCCGGGCGCCGATCACGATGTAGACCGCCCACATGGCCGAGGCGAGCAGGATGAACACCATCCCCAGCGTGTTGTCGTCGATCTCGGCCCCGCCGAGCACGACCACCCCGACCGCCGCGAACACGAGCGAGACGCCGTTGCGCAACGTCCGCGTCGTCGCCGCTGCCACCGCGATCGGCCCCACGAACTCGATCGCGACGCTCTTGCCGAGGTCGATGCGATCGATCGCGAGGTAGAAGAACAGGTTCATCAACCCGGTCGCGACCCCGAACAGCGCCGCGCCGGCGAGGTCGCGGCGCGTCCAGCCGCGCCGGAAGCCGGGGGAGATCGCGAGCAGCGCGAGCGCGGCGCCGACGATGCGGAACCAGGCGACCGTCGCCGGGTCGACCTCGTCGAACAGCGAGATGGCGATCGCCGCCCCCACGTACTGCGAGAGCGCGGACACGACGAACAGCGCCTCGGGCGGCGCGGTGGCGAGGGTGTGCGAGACGGCGCGACGCACGGTTCAGCCGACGGCTGCTGCGACCCGCGCCTGGAACCAGCCCACCGCCGCCTCGTGGCGGGGCGAGAGCCGGCCGGTGCGGTAGACGCCGGCGTCGAGGTTGCGCTGGACCGCCTCGCACATCGCCTGGTCCTCGTCGAGCACCTCGTTCGACATCTCGATCATCGCCCCCAGCGCGTCGGCGCTGACGCCGTCGGCTGCGAAGTAGTCGTACACGACGTGGGTCCGGCTGCGGTCGGCGGGGACGATGCGCTCGACGTTCATGCCGTCGGCGTACACGTTGACCGCGAGGTTGGGGAAACGGAACAGCCATGCGCCGCCCGACGGCGATCCGTCCGTGGTGTCGGCGCGGTGGATGCAGTACGAGTCGTCCGGCACCTCGACCACGTAGGTCGACATGTCGAGCGCCCGGTTCAGGCTCGGGTGGATGAGGGGCACGTGATAGCCCTCGAGGTAGTTGTCGGCGTAGGTCTTCCAGTTGCACGCGAGCTCGCGCACCATCTGTCGGACGTGCCCGAACCGCTCGATCGGGAAGGGCTCGCAGGCGGCGTCGAACGGTGCGATCGCGTCGGCGAGCGGGGGCGGGTCGTCGCCGAGGTGGACGAACACCAGGCTGCGCCAGCGTTCGACGTGGATCGACGTGAGCGCGTGCTCCGATGCGCACAGGCCGGGGTCGTCGCCGAAGTCGCGCGCCGACCGGAGCGAGCCGTCCCATCCGAACGCCCACCCGTGGTACCGACAGACGAGGTTGCCGGTGACCCCCGCACCCGGCCACACGATCACGCCGGCGCGGTGGGGACACACGTTGTGGAAGCCGCGCAGCGAGCCGTCGGGCCCGACGACGACGAACACCGGGAAGCCGGCGATCTCCCCGGCGACGTACTCACCCCGAGCGGCCAGTCGGTCGCCGGGGGCGAACATCACCCACTCGGAACGCCACACACCCTCCCGCTCGCGCTCGTAGATCCGGGGGTCGGAGTACCACGCGGCCGGCACGGTCAGCACCGCGGCACGATACCGCGCGGTCCCCGCCGACGAGGGGCGACGGGGCGGCGGTGAACCGCGGGGCCGCGGTCGTAGGATCGCGATCGTGGGGTTGGGTGATCGTGCGAACCGGGCGGCAGCCGACTGGACCGCGCGCATGGTGAACCGGATCACGCCGGCCGACGCGATCCGGGTGAGCACCCAGCTGCTGGAGACGATCGACGACGTCTCGGCGAACCGTTGGGACGCGGCCAAGGCCCGGGCCGCGGCCCTGTCCGGCGATCTCCGACCCGACAAGGTGGAGGCGCTCAGTCGGCAGTTCTCCCGCGAGCTGAGCGCGGCGGGAGCGGCCGTCGGAGCGACCGCGGCCACGCCGGCGATCGGCACGTTCACGACCCTCGCCGCGACGTTCGCGGAGCTGGCGTGGTTCACCGGTCGAGCGGGCGACCTCGTCCTCACGATCGCCGCCCTCCACGGCAGGGACGACCCGACCGTCGAGGAGCGCCGGGGGTGGGTGCTCGCCGTGCTCATCTACGGGAGCTCGGCGCGCGACGGCTTCGCGCGCGCCGTGAACGAAGCGACGTCGGGGCTCGGCGTGACGGCCGACGGACGTCTTCCGGCATCGACGCTCCAGCTCGCCAACCGGCTGATGGCGAGCACGTTCGCGCGCCGGTACGGGACCCGGCGAGGGCTCGCCGCGCTCGGCCGGTTCATCCCGGTCGGCATCGGCGCGGCGGTCGGCGGGGCGACCAACTACTTCGCGATCCGGCATCTCGCGACGAGCGCCGACCAGTTCTTCGCCCGGTTGCCGTACTCCGCGATCGAGGTCGAGTCGCGCGATGTCACCGGCCGTGCGATCGGGCGGCGGTCGCGCGCTTCCCGACCGTGATCGGTGGGCGAATCCGCGCGCTGGGAGGTCGAAAATGTCCGGTTTCGCCTGATCCGGCGAGTCGTGTGCGCGATTTTCTGAAATTCTCGGTGTGACTCTTTTCTCACCGTGTTCGGTGCTCTAGGGTGATCCCGAAGAGCGCGCCGGCCATGCCGGATGTCGCTGCAGGGCCGGTGCCATCGGGGGGTTGGCACCGGCCCTCGATCGTTTTCGCACGACGCGTCCGGCGAGACCGACGGCCCGTCGGGGTCGGGCCGCTCGGACGTGGCACGATCCTCGACGTGACCCGATTCGACTCGATCTCGTTCCTGACCGACTACGGCCTCGACGACGAGTTCGTCGGCGTGTGCAAGGCGGTCATCCGCGATCTCGCACCCCACGTGACCGTCGTCGACCTCACCCACGGCATCGCGCCGTTCGACGTCCGGGCGGGGTCGCTCGCGCTCGCCCGATCGATCTCGTACGTGCCGAGCGGCGTGGTGCTGGCCGTCGTCGACCCCGGGGTCGCCACCGATCGCAAGGCGGTGGCGATCGAGGTCGCGGCCGGCGCCGGGGTCGTCATCGGTCCCGACAACGGCCTCCTCGCTCCGGCGGTCGCGATGGCGGGAGGTGCCGACCGTGCCGTCGAGCTGACCGCTCCCGAGTTCCGGCTCGCGGCGCCGGGGGCGACCTTCGACGGTCGCGACGTGTTCGCGCCGGCGGCCGCGCACGTGTGCAACGGCGTCGACCTCGGCGAGCTCGGACCCGAGCTCGATCCGGCCCTGCTCGTACCCGCCACGATCCCGCTCCCGCGCCTCGAGGGGGACGAGCTCGTCTGCGAGGTGCTCTGGGTCGATCGCTTCGGGAACGCGCAGCTCAACATCGGACCGGACGAGATCCCGGCCGCGTGGGACGATGTGGTCGAAGTGGAGGTTGGCGCCGAGGCGTCGACGACGCGAGCGGCGCACCGGTCGGTCGGCTTCGCCGGGCTCGGGCCGGGAGCACTGGGTCTCGTGCTCGACTCGACGGGGTTGTTCGCGCTGTGCCTCGACCAGCGCTCGGCGGCCGACGAGCTGCCGGTCGCGCCGGGCGACCAGGTGATCGTGCGATCGATCGACGGTGGCATCCCCTCGCCCACCACCCGTGTCGAGCTCGGCCGCCGACCCGGCGGCTGAGCGTCGGGAGTGGCGCGCCGATCGATCGGTAGCATGCGCACCATGCGGCCCGCGACGACGCTCACCCTCGGCTTGTTGATGCTGGTGATCCTGGTCGCCGGGCTGGTCTCGCTGCTCCGGCTCTGAGCGCCCCCGACCCGCCGGCCGGCGATGACCGGTGAGGTGCCGGTCGCTACGATGGTCGTCACGCAACGGTGTGATGACGCCGGGGTGTGCTGAGGGGAGACCATCGATGAACGTGGCCAGGCTGCTCGAGGGGCACGACCCCGATTCGATCGCGCTGATCTCGCGGAACGAGCAGACGACCTACGGGCAGCTGCTCGACAAGATCGCCCGTCTGCGCGGCGGCCTCGCGGCGCACGGCGTCCAGGCCGGTGACCGGGTCGCCATCGCGTGCGGCAACAACCGGTACTTCGTGAAGTCGTACTTCGCGATCGTGGGCATGGGCGCGATCGCGGTGCCCGTCAATCCGGCGAGCCCGGGCGCCGAGCTGCAGCGCCAGCTCGCGGAGGTCGGAGCGAGTGCGATCATCGTCGGGCCCAACGCCGCGAGCTCGTGGAAGGCGGTCGACGTCGCCCGGCTCGAGGACCTCCGCCTCGTCATCCGCGCCGAGACGACGCCCGCCGAGGGCGAGCTCGCGCTGAGCGAGGTGGGAGACGCCGACCCGCTCGACGTCGTCGACGTGAGCGACGACACGATCGCTGCACTGCTGTTCACCAGTGGCACCGCCGGCCTCCCGCGCGCGGCGATGCTGACCCATGGCAACCTCACCGCCAACATCGAACAGCAGATGTCCGGCGGCGAGCACGCGGAGGCCGACGACGTCGTCTACGGCGTCCTGCCGCTGTTCCACATCTTCGGGCTCAACGTGATGCTCACGATGACGTTGTCGGCGGGCGCCACGCTCGTGCTCGTCCAGCGGTTCGATCCGGCCACCGCGGTGCAGTCGATCGTGCAGCT
>CBFCWS010000121.1:0-8442 GCA_965601765.1 uncultured Ilumatobacter sp.
GGAGGTGGGTGTGCGGTGCCGACGCGGCCGCCGCGATCTCGGCGCGGATCTCGCGGCGGGTGCAGAAGCACTCGTACACCTGGCCGAGCCGGTCGAGCTCGCCGATCGCGGCCCGGTAGCGGTCGAACCGCTCGCTCTGGCGCACGACCTCGCCGTCCCAGTCGAGGCCGAGCGCAGCGAGATCGGCGAGCTGCCGCCGTTCGTGGTCGAGCGACGAGGTGTGCTGGTCGAGATCCTCCATCCGGACGAGGAAGCGCCGCCCGCTCGTGCGCGCCGCGAGCCAGGCGACGAGCGCGGTCCGCAGGTTGCCGAGGTGGAGCGCGCCGGTGGGCGACGGGGCGAATCGACCGGCCATCGCCGCTCAGTGTGCCCGGTCGGGACCGCCTCCGGCAGGCTGGCCGGGTGCGACAGGCAGGCCGACGCGAGCGGATGGAGGAGATCCTCGAGCGCGACGGCGCCGAGTGCGTCTGGTGTCGCCGGCCGATCGACGCCGGTCTCGTCGAAGCGACGACCGAGCACCTCGTGCCGCGGATCAAGGGCGGGCCGAGCTGGGTGGAGAACGAGCTGGCGGCGTGCCGCCGGTGCAACGGCGAGCGGGGGCACCGGACGCCCGCCGAGTGGTTCGACGAGTGCGCCCGCCGGGGCTGGGAGCCGAACGCCGTCGCGATCGAGCGGGCGCTCACGGCGCTCGACGCTGCGATCCGAGCACGCGGCGGCCAGCGACGGGCGAGGCCGTACGTCGACGCCCAGCTCCGCAGGTTCCGACGGCGAGACCGCTGAGCACGGCGACCGCTCGATCGGGTGGCTTGTCGGGTCGCCCGTCGGTGAGCTCGCCACGACCGGGTTCCGGGTTACGGCCACATCGGAGGTCGCGCTCGGTCGTCGGGCCGGGTGACGGTCGTGCCGGCGGTCTCCGAGTGCCGTCCCCGTGGATGGCCGTGCGTCGCCGCCGAACCGGTGTGCGTCGTTCGCAGGGCGCGGCGACGAGGGGCCAGGCCTGCCCCGTCGCGGCGAGCGCGACGCAGCGAGCGGCGGAGCCCGCAATCGGCGCGGCGCAGGCGACCGCGGTCACGGCACCGGTCGCCCGCTCCGGTCGGTCCGAGCGCAGGGTGGCGGCCCGCCCGCGGGCACCTCCGCCCACGTCGTAGGATTCGGCAACATGGAGTGCCCAGCCTGCGGTCGGACGGCGGCCGACGCCGACCGCTTCTGCAACGGGTGCGGCACCGAGCTGGTCCGGCCGCCGGCCCGCCCGGCCGACGACCAGGCCACCGACCTCGTGGTCGCCACCGCTGAGGACGAGTGGGTCGACGACGAACCGCTGTGGGCACCGACAGGGAGCCTCCCGACCCAACCGATCGGCACCGCCGGCTCGCCCACCGCGACCTCGACGGGCCAATCCGTCGGTCGGCAAGCCGGAGCCGCGGCAGCCGGTGCCATCGCGGCCGGAGCGGCGCAACCGCAGCCCACCGATCGGATCCCGACCGCACCGCCGCCCGCACCGCCGACCACCACGACGATGCCGGCCGCGCCGCCGGCGGCGCGCACCGCGACGATGCCGATGATCGACCCGCAGCCGCTGTCGCCGGTGTCGATCGACGAACGGCGGCGTCGGATCGGGCCGGTCACCCTGCTCTCGGTCGTCGGCGTCGCCGCGACCCTGGTCGGGTTGTTCACCAACGTCGTCTCGATCGAGGTCGACGTCCCGGTCGACACGGGCGGCGAGATCCCCTTCGCGTTCCGGACCGGCGACTGGTTCGTCGAGGCCCTCGGCGGCAACCTGATGATCGCGGCGCTGATCGCGGCGGCGTCGATGGCGGTCGGCGGCACGGCGGCTGCGTTCGGCTGGCGCTGGGGCTCCGGTCTGGCCGGTGGCGCCGGAGTCGCGATGGCCGGGCTGAGCGGGTTGATGCTCGGACTCGCCCAGTACCCGATCGATGCGGCGGCCGAGTTCGCGCGGATCCCCCCGGTGCCGCCCTTCGAGCCGTTCGTGCTCACGATCACGCGCGACATCGGCTACTGGGCGCTGCTCGTCGCGGGCGTGGTCGGTCTGATCGTCTTCTTCGCGTCGATGAACGACGCCGCCGCCGACGGCCCCGGCGACCTCAACCCGTGGTTGGCGGCGATGGGTGGGGTCGCCGTGCTCGTGATCGTCGTCGGTCCGCTGCTTCCCGAGGGCCGGGCGATCTTCAGCGACAACTGGTATCTGGTCGAGGGTCCGGGCGAACCGCCCGCGATGCTGATGGTGATGCGCCTGGTCCAGCTCGGTCTGCTCGGCCTGGCCGGACTGATCGGCTTCCTGTCGGTGCGCCGCTGGGGACTCGGGGTCGCGGTCGGGGCGACGCTGCCGATCATGTGGCTGGCGCTGTCGACGCTGTTCGAGCTGACCGAGCGACCGATCGGGCCGGGGTTCCGCAATCCCGGCACCACCGAGATGGCCGTGCACGCGGTCACCATCATCGGCGTGTGCGCCACCGCCGCCTTCGCCGTCCTGGCGATCGTCGCGGCGGTCGACCGGTCCCAACGTCGCTGACGGCACACCGCCGAACGCGTGAACTTCTTGCCGCCTGTCGCGGCAAGAAGTTCAGGCGTTGATCGGTGGTGGGGTGGGGACGACCGTCAGTCGAGGTCGAAGCGGTCGTTGTTCATGACCTTGTCCCAGGCGGCGACGAAGTCGGCGACGAACTTGTCGCCGGCGTCGCTGCTGGCGTAGACCTCGCTGATCGCCCGCAGCTCGGAGCTGTGCCCGATCGCCAGGTCGACCCGGGTGCCGGTCCACCTCACGTCGCCGGAGGCACGATCGCGGGCCTCGTAGACGTCATCCGACGCCGACTCCCACTCGACGCCCATGTCGAGCAGGTTGACGAAGAAGTCGTTGGTGAGCTGGCCGGGGCGGTCGGTGAGCACGCCGTGGGCGGACCCACCGGTGTTGATGTTGATCGCCCGCAGCCCACCGATCAGCGCCGTCATCTCGGGTGCCGACAGGTTCAGCATCTGGGAGCGGTCGACCAGCAGCTCCTCGGCCCTGCGCTCGAGACCCTTGCCCAGGTAGTTCCGGAAGCCATCGGCCTTCGGCTCGAGCACGTCGAACGCCGCGGCGTCGGTCTGCTCGGCGGTCGCGTCGGTCCGGCCCGGCGTGAACGGCACGGTGACGTCGTGGCCCGCGGCCTTGGCCGCCTGCTCGACGCCGACGCAGCCGGCGAGGACGATGAGATCGGCGAGCGACACGCGCTTGCCGCCGCTCTGCGCACCGTTGAAGTCCGCCTGGACCCCCTCGAGTGCAGCGAGCGCCTGGCGCAGCTCGTCGGGCTCGTTGACCTCCCAGTCGTTCTGCGGCTCGAGGCGGATGCGGGCGCCGTTGGCGCCACCGCGCTTGTCGGTGCAGCGGTAGGTCGACGCCGACGCCCAGGCGGTCGCGACGAGGCGCTGGACCGACAGACCGGTGTCGAGGATCGAGTGCTTGAGCGACGCGATGTCGGCGTCGTCGACCAGCTCGTGGTCGACGGCGGGCACCGGGTCCTGCCAGATCAGCTCCTCGTCGGGGACCTCGGGGCCGAGGTAGCGGGCGACCGGGCCCATGTCACGGTGGGTCAGCTTGTACCACGCCCGGGCGAAGGCGTCGGCGAACTGGTCCGGGTTCTCGAGGAAGCGGCGCGAGATCGGCTCGTAGACCGGGTCGAAGCGCAGTGCGAGGTCGGACGTGAGCATCATCGGCGCGTGCGTGACGTCGGGATCGTGGGCGTCGGGCACGGTGCCGTCGCCGGCGCCACCCTTCGGCGTCCACTGCTTGGCGCCGGCGGGGCTCTCGGTGAGCTCCCACTCGTACTTGAAGAGGTTCTCGAAGTAGTTGTTGTCCCACGCGGTCGGGTGCTCGGTCCAGGCACCTTCGAGACCGCTCGTGATCGTCGCCACGCCGTGGCCCTCGCCGAGGCTGTTCATCCAGCCGATGCCCTGGTGCTCGAGCGGTGCGCCCTCGGGCTCACGGTCGAGATGGACGTCGTCGGGACCCGCACCGTGGCACTTGCCGAAGGTGTGGCCACCGGCGACCAGGGCGACCGTCTCCTCGTCGTTCATCGCCATGCGGGCGAAGGTCTCGCGGATGTCGCGCGCCGAGGCGAGCGGGTCGGGGTTGCCGTTGGGGCCCTGCGGGTTGACGTAGATCAGTCCCATCTGGACCGCGCCGAGCGGGTTCTCCAGCTCGCGGTCACCGGTGTAGCGCTCGTCGCCCAGCCAGGAGTTCTCCGGACCCCAGTAGATGTCGTCCTCGGGTGCCCACACGTCCTCGCGGCCACCTGCGAAGCCGAAGGTCTCGAAGCCCATCGTCTCGAGGGCTACGTTCCCGGTGAGGATCATCAGGTCGGCCCAGGAGATCTTGCGGCCGTACTTCTGCTTGATCGGCCAGAGCAGGCGGCGGGCCTTGTCGAGGTTGGCGTTGTCGGGCCAGCTGTTGAGCGGTGCGAAGCGCAGGGTTCCCGACCCGGCGCCGCCGCGGCCGTCCTCGATGCGGTAGGTGCCGGCGCTGTGCCACGCCATGCGGATGAAGAAGCCGCCGTAGTGGCCGTAGTCGGCCGGCCACCACTCCTGGGAGTCGGTCATCAGCTCGGCCAGGTCGGCCTTGACGGCGGCGAGGTCGAGCGTCTCGAACTCTGCTGCGTAGTCGAAGTCGTCGCCCATCGGATCGGCCGCGGGCGGGTTCTGGTGGAGCATCCGGAGGTCGAGCTTCTCGGGCCACCAGTGCTGGTTGGCGGTCTGACCGCGGCCCTGGTGACCGTGCATCACCGGACACTTCATGCTCGGGGTCTCGCCTGCGCCGTCGATGTCGATGGCGCCGTCGTTGTGCTCACTCATGGTGACTCCTCAGGTGTTGCCTGGATGTTGGTGAAGGTGGTGGTGGTGGTTGAGGTGGTGGAGGTGCGACTCGGATCGGCCGCCGACCCTGCGAGCGCGCAGTCGTCGCACACGCCGGTGACGACGACCTTGGTGGCCAAGGGCGTGAAGCCGGTCAGACCGCCGAGCTCGATCCCGTCGACATCGAAGTAGGCGTCGGTGATGCGACCGCACTCGTCGCAGACGAGGTGGTGATGGTCGCCGGTGTTGGGGTCGAAGCGGGCGGCGTCGCCACCGAGGTCGAGCCGACGGATCTCACCCATCTCGGTGAGGTCGTTGAGCGTCTGGTACACGGTCCGCAGCGAGATCGACGGCATGTCGGCCGACACCGCCTGGAACACCGACTCCGCCGAGGGGTGGTCGGGTCGTTCGTGCAGGGCCTCGAAGACGGCGACCCGCTGGGGGGTGATGCGCAGGCCGCGCTGGCGGAACATGGTCGTCAGTTCGGCCGGGCTCCTCATCGCACCATTGATGGTAGCGCTTATCAACAACGATTGTCAAAGAGAACCTGGTGCGCGGAAGCAGCGAACCCGCACGCAGCGGACGGGGCGGGCGCGCCGGCGAGGGCGACCTGGACGACGACTGCGTCACCGTCGGTCACCAGGAGGCCGCGACCGGGCGGTCGCCGCAGACCCGGACGAAGTCGTACCGGACGGCCGACGAGATGGGCGGTGTCGGGGCCCTCGTCCGGTCGCAACAGCAGCATCTGCGACGCGCGGCGCAGGCGCGTGACGAGCGGGCTCGCCGAGTAGCCGCTCAGCGAACGAGCATCGAGCGCACCGACCAACCGGATGTCGTCGCGCCTGGTGAGCGTCTCGATCGCTCCCGCGAGCGATGGGTCGCCGAGCCCGTCGAGACGGTCGACATCGTCGACGACGACGGTGCGCACGCGCGGGTCGGCGAGGATCCCCTCGATCGACGCGCGCACCGATCCCGGACGGCGACCCCGAGTCGAAGGGATCACCACAACGCCTGTGCCGAGCTGCGCCGCGACAGTGTCGAGGGCCGTGGTACGTCCGGAACGGGCGGGACCGCCGACGACGAGATCGTCCCATCTCAGATCGACGACGGCCGGCCGGCCGGTGACGTCGGCGACACCGACCACGATCGACGGCTCGTCGCGGCCGTCGGTCTGCGACACCTCGCCGAGGGTGATCCGGTCGGGCAGCGGCGCCGACCACGCGCCGACCGCCGGCGCGCGTCCGGCGACGGCGCCCGGGTCGGCGGCGATCGCGAGCTGGACGATCGTACGCCCGTCGAGCACGCAGCGCCCGGCGGTGCCCCCGGCCAACGTCGCGGCGAGCTGGGGTGGGACCCCGAGATCGGCGTACGCGGTCGGATCGTGCTGCCGGAGCACGATGCGATGGGCGACCGCGGCATGCAGGCGGGCCGGGAGTGAGCTGCGCCGCGTGGCGGTGAGCACCGCCGACACGCCGACCTGACGCCCGTCGGTGACGAGACGTCCGACGATGTCGAGCCAGCGATCGGCGTCGCGGTTCGACCGGGGATCGAGCAGCGTGTCGGCGAGCACGTCGAGCCCGTCGATGCACACGACGATCCGCGACCGGAACCCGGGGACGTCGTCGCCGCGCCGCGCCCCGAGCAGATGGTCGATCGCGAGCAGGTGCCGGGTGACCGACTCCATGTCGTCGCCACGGGCGACGTCGACGACGTGCGGCAACGGCGCCAGATCGGCGAGCTCCCGCCCCGACATGTCGACGACCAGCACCGCCGGCGCGGGCGTCGCTTCCGACCGGGCGGACGGAGTCGCAGCCATCGCACCGACCGCGGTCACGACCGTCCGCACGAACGTCGACGCCCCCGCCCCGGGCGCGGCGACCAGCAGCGCAGCCCCGGCGGCGAGGTCGAGCACCGCCGGTCCCTGTCGCTGCTGCGCCGGGTCGTCGAGGCGTCCGATCGGCACGTGGCGACCCGGTACGAGGTCGGGTGGACGGTCGTGCTCGCCATGGTGGTCGGCGGAGGCGGGCCGCCCGGCGGCGAGCAGGTCGTCGAGGAGGTCCTCGAGCGGGATCCGATCGGGCAGCGGATCGCACCAGGGTCGCCGCGGCGAGGGGAGCCCGAGTGCGGCTCCGGCATCGACGGCGGCGTCGACCACCTCGTCGACCTGGCGGCGCGGCGAGCCGACCGTCGAGCCCGCCGGCGTGTCGGCCGCGACATTCGCCATCTGACGGCTATGGCCACCGAACCCGAACGGCTCGATCCGCAGCGGTCGCCGGGTCGGCCCGTCGTCGCGGACCGGTGCGCTCGCCCAGGGGCTCTGGAACTCGACGAGCCGGTCCGGCCCGAGTCGGACCAACCCGCGCCCGCGCAGAGGGACCGCGATGTCGGCGGCGGCCGGGCTGGCGAGCACCGCCGACGAGTCGGCGCGGTCGAGCATGCGGAGCGCGAGGCGCAGGTTCGTGTTGGAGAGGACGTCGTCGTCGACGGCGCCGACCGGTCGTTGCGTGGCCAGCACGAGGTGGATGCCGAGGCTGCGGCCGCGCTGGGCGACGTCGACGATCCCGGCCATGAATTCGGGCACCTCGGCGACGAGGGTCGCGAACTCGTCCACGACGATCACGAGCGACGGCGGCGCCGCCGACGGGTCGGTGTGGAGCAGTTCGGCGAGGTCCTTGGCGCGCCCTTCCAGGAGCGCCATCCGGCGCCGCAGCTCGGCGCGCAGCGACACCAGCGCTCGCTCGGCGAGACCGTCCGACAGGTTGGTGACGTGGCCGACGCTGTGCGGGAGGCGACCGAACGCCTGCGTTGACGATCCGCCCTTGTAGTCGACGAAGAGGAAGGTGAGGCGCGTCGGCGGGTGGGCGGCAGCGAGGCCGGCCACCATCGACTGCAGCAGCTCGCTCTTGCCGGCACCCGACGTGCCGCCGATCAGCGTGTGCGGCCCGTCGGCGACGAGGTCGACCGTCAGCGGACCGTCCGCCGTCATGCCGAGCGGCACCTGCAGCTCGTACGACGGCGGTGCCCGCCATGCGGCGGCCATCGCGCCGGCGTCGGCATCGACGACGTCGCGGAGCGGCACGACCCTGGGGATCGCGCCCGATCCCGACGACGTCGACGCGTCCCGAACCGGGGCGAGGGCGCGTCCGAGACGCTCGCCCACGTCCGGGGCCAGCTGCTCGGCGACGAGATCGCGCGACCCGACGTCGGGGTCGGTCGACCAGCAGTGAGCGACCGCCCGGCCGATCGCGTCGGGTCGGACCTCGACGACGGCGTCGGCGTACCGCGGGACGTCGGCCGGTCGGTCGGCCAGCCAGATCACCGAGATCCCGCAGCGCACGTCCGCGAGGCGGGCGAGGCGCACGGGATCGGGGTCGAGGGCGGCGTCGATCACGGCGACCACGCGCGGCCACGGCTCGGATCGACCCCGCCATCGGCGATCGGTCTGCTCGCCGAACCGGGCGTCGCCGGACCGGGCGTCGCAGGACCGGGTCTCACCCACGCCGACGAGCTCGGCGAGCAGCGCGTCCGCGCCCGCTGCGTCGTCGAGAAGGTGCGGCCCGGCGATCGGGCTCGTGACCGACCGTACGTGGGGGAGCC
>CBFCWS010000122.1:0-8338 GCA_965601765.1 uncultured Ilumatobacter sp.
ACGCCCAGACCGCCGAGAGCCACGGTCAGCAGCAGAGCCTGGTCATCGACATCCCGCCCCTGGCCGTCGTCGCGCTCGCCCCGGTGTGACGCCGGGCGACACGTCGGTCCGAGCGGCGTGACGATCCCCCGCCGGCGAGCCGTAGGTTCGAGGGGGTGACGACCCACCGCCTCACGGTGCCGCACCTCCGATTCGCGGCCGGGATCGCCGACCGGGTCCGCCCGTGGTCGGCACCCGACCCACCTGCCGGTGCTCCGACCGCGATCGTCGTCGGTGCCGGTGCGGCCGGGTTGGCGACCGCGGCGTTGCTGCGCCGGCAGGGCGTGGACGCCGCGATCGTCGACGAGCGTGGTGAGCCGGGTGGCACGTGGCCCGATCGCTACGACTCGTTGCGCCTCAACACGGTGCGCTGGATGTCGGACCTGCCGGGTCTGCGGCTGCCACGGTCGGCCGGGCGCTGGGTGCGACGCGACGAGCTCACCGGCTACCTACGGCGCTACGCCGACCATCATCGGCTCGAGGTCGGGCAGGCGACGGTCGACCGCATCGATCCGGTCGACGGGAGGTGGCGGGTGCGGACGACCGGCACGACCGACACGACCGGCACGACCGACACGGTCGTCGATGCCGTGGTCGATGCGGTCGTCGTGGCGACCGGTCACTCCCGCGTCGGGATCGTGCCGTCGTGGGAGGGCCGTGACGAGTTCGAGGGGCGTGTGCTGCACTCGTCCGACTACCGCCGTCCGGAGGACCACGCCGGCCGGCGGGTGGTGGTCGTCGGCGCCGGATCGAGCGGCGGCGAGATCTGCGTCGATCTCGTCGGGCGCGGCATCGAGCCGGTCTGGTCGATCCGATCGGCACCACACGTGTTCCCCCGGGAGGCGGCCGGGGTGCCGACGACGCCGTTCGCGCCGATCGGCGACCTGCTGCCGGCGAGGGTGCTCGACCGGACGGCGCCGTGGATCGAGCGGGCGATCCACGGGCCGCGCGACTACCTGCCGCCGGCGGCGGCGCCGCTCACCGAGCTGCTCGGGCGGTGCAAGGAGCCGATGACCGCCGACGGCATCGTCGACGCGGTGCGCGACGGTGCGGTCACGGTCGTGGCCCCGGTGGAGCGGTGGCACCGCGACGGGGTGGTGCTGGTCGACGGGACGGTCGTGAGAGCCGACGACGTCATCGTCGCGACCGGCTACCGGTCGGGCCTCGACGGGATGGTCGGTCACCTCGGCGTGCTCCGCGACGGTCGACCGAGTGCGCTCGCGCCGCTGCCGGGGCTCGCCTTCGTCGGGTTCCGCGTCCCGCTGACCGGCACCCTGTGGGCGATCGAGACCGACGCGCGACGGGCGGCGCGGGAGATCGCCCGGGCCGTGCGCTGACGTCGGGGCGGTCCTGCTGCTGCGGGCGCCGGTCGCTCGATCGGGCCGGTCGGTCGCTGCGGTTCGATGGTCGGTGTGGGCGCCTCGCCGACCTCGGCACGCTCGGCGGCGTGGTCCGCGTCTCGTGGCCAGCGGCGTGGCCCGTGCCGAATCGGTACCCGCCGCGACCGTCACCGATCCGCACGCTCGTCGGCGACCCGTACCGGGTACGGTCGCTGGTCGATGACGGAGATGGTCGACGAGCCCCACTCGCTGCTCAGCGAGACCGAGGCGGGCGGAAGGCGCTGGTCCCGCATCGTGCTGCGGGTCGCGATCATGGCGCTCGGGATCGGGTTCGCCGGGTTCGTGCTCGCCAACGCGTTCGACGACCTCGACATCGACGAGGTGACCGCCGCCGTGCGGGGGTTGAGCGACGCCGAGCGGATCGGGCTGATCGGCGGGACGGGGTTCGTGATCTGGGCCGAGGCGTTGCTGACCGCCAGCGTCGTCCCCGGGATGCCCGCCCGGCGCGGTGCGCTCGCCTGGCTGCTGCCCACGGCGACGGCATCGGTGATCCCGGGGCCGTCCGACATGCCGGTCCGCTATCGCATGTTCACGTCGTGGGGCTACGACGGCTCGGTCGCCGGCACCGCCGTCGCCGCGAGTGCCCTGCTCAACATGGCGCTCAAGTTGATCCTCCCGGCGATCGCCGGCATCGGCATCCTGGTCGCCGACATCCCGCACGAGGGCGTGATGTCGACGATCGCGACGGCCGCGGTGATCCTCGCCGTGTTCGTCGCGGTCGGCGCGTTCGCCCTCGGTTCGGAGCGGCGCACCGCCACGCTCGGCCGGTGGCTCGACCGCCTGTGGCGGGCGACGATGCGCGTGCTGCGGCGCGAGCCGCCGAACCCGAGGCTGGCCGACCGGCTGGTCGCCCAGCGGGCGGAGTCGCTCGACATGCTCGGCGATCGGTGGATGTACTCGGTCGGGGCGCTCGGGCTGGTGACGCTGACCCGGGTGGCGCTGTTCGTGATGTGCCTGCGCTTCGTCGGCGTGCCCGAGTCCGCGCTGTCGTGGACGGCGATCTTCTGCGTGTGGGCGATCGTGCGCGGGTTGACGGTGATCCCGATCATGCCCGGCAACGCGGGCGTGTCGGAGCTCGCCTTCGTCGGCCTGCTCACCCCGATCGCCGGCACCCAGTACGTGAACCAGGTCACCGCCGGCGTGATCCTGTTCCGCCTCCTCACCTGGCTCGTCCTGATCCCGCTCGGCGGCGTCGCCTTCGCCCTCTGGCAGACCGGCCTCCGCCGCAGCAACGCCTGAGACCCCAGTTGTCCGTCGTTCGGTGGGTGTGGGGTGGATCAGCGCTCGGCAAGCGCGGCGAGCCGGTCGAGTGCGTTGCGCACCGCGGGTTCCATCCGCCGGCGGAGCACCGGGAGCGTCCAGCCGGCGAAGCGGCGGGCTTCGAAGCCCTGGGTGTAGGTGATCGTGCAGCCGTCGTCGGTGGGCGCGAGCGTGACCGACTCGGCGACCGACGCCAGGTTCGGCGGACCCTCGACGAGGGTGAACGCGAACTGCGCCTCGGGCTCCCAGGCGGTGAACACCTCCCTGACCCTGACCGGCCCGAGCGCGACGTTGCGCCGGCCACCGACGCCGGCGCGCTCGCCGGCGACCTCGACCTGCGTGATCTCGGTGAACCACTCGGTCCATCCCTCGTGGTCGGCGATGTGGGCCCACACGGCGGCCGGAGATGCGGCGATCGTTCGGGAGACCTCGATCCGCAGCGGCGCCTCGGCGATCCAGTCGGGCTCGCGGTGGGTCATCGGACGGTTGAGGCTGACCATGGGACCGACACCGTAGGTGACGACGGCGGCGCGGATGCTGGCTGTGGATGCGGGTGAGGAGGTTCGTGATGGTGTGGTCGGTCGTGATCCTGGTCGCTGTCGGCGTGGACGTCGTGGTCGCGCTCGTCGCGACTCGCCGCGCGGACGAGCCACCGGCCGAGGCCGATCCGCTGTTCCTCGTCGGGATCCCGGTGTGCGGCGCGTCGGCGGCGCTGCCGGCGACGGTCGGGCCCGCGGCGCTCGCGACGACGTTCGTCGGCACGGTGTGCATGGCGGTCGGTGTGCACCGCATGCGGACCCGTGGTCCGTGACGACGGCTACGCCCGGTCGTCGAGTAGGGCGAGCGCCTCGTCACGATCGCGTGCGGCCCGGTGGCGGAGCCGCTGGGTGGTGTGCTCGTCGCCCATCAACTCGGCGGTGTCGGCGAGCTCGTCGAGACGGTCGGCGCGTGCGACCAGCGCGTCCACGAGGTCGGCGTCGCGCTCGATCGTCACCGCCACAGCATGCCCGATCCCGCGCAGGCGTGCGCGCCAACGGCTCCGTGCGCCCCCAGGGTTTCGAACCCTGAACCAACGGGTTAAAAGCCCGCTGCTCTACCATTGAGCTAGAGGCGCGGGACCGGCAGAAGACCTGGGAGTAAACCCAGGTCCTCGTAGGAGGCCGGCCTTGCCGCAAGCGAGCCTAGGGGCCGGAGCGGTCAGCGGCGATACCTGATCGAGGCTCGTGGTGTGTGCAACCGGGTTCGTGGCGCGCCGAAGCCAAGACCTTCCGGAGAAGCTTCCGCGTTCAGGCAGCACGGGATGGAGCGAGGTCTCTCACGGCTCACCTTCCAGATGGGTTCTGCCGCACTCGAAACCGAGGCGATGCAGCAATCGATCGAGCTGCTCGGCACGAAGGTCTCGCCAGTGGTGAGGTCCGCACTCGCCGGCTGACCGGCCCGTTCGCTCGCCACGACGCCGAGGTCGGCCGCCGCATCGCGACCACGGGGTGTCGTCGAGGTGCCGGTCGATGCTCTCCGCATCATTCCGACGCTCGTCGAGCGTCTCGACGTCCGGGTCACCGGGCGGGATCTGGCGGTCGTTCCCGGCCCGGTTGACCTTGCGGTGCTTCTCTTCGTCGTCGCTGTGCGACCAGCCGCCGGCGCTGCGCTGTCAGAGCCACTCGATCCGGCAGGCCTCCCGCCAACGGTCGAGCGCCGCGTGATCACCCTGGATCCTGAGGCTCGGTCCGCCGCGCCGGTTCCACAGGAACACGGCGACGTCGGCCGCCGAGCCGGAGATCATCAGATCGTGCGGTCCGGCGGCTCGCTCGGTACGGACCTTCGGCGGGCCCATCGTGAGGAGGTGCTCGTCGCCGACATCCTCGGCGACGACCTGGATGACCAGACTCGTGGTGGCCTCGGGGACGCGCATGTGCGGTGCGAAGCCGTGGAGCAGCTCGTCCAGCATGTCGGCGGCGAACGACGGGTCGAACCCGGTCGTGTACCCGCGTGCAGCCTCTGCGTCGTGGCGGTGGACGGCGATCTCACACGCCTGGCGACGCGCCCACATCACCAGCGGTGACGGGGCCGGGAGGAAGGTCAGGCAACGGTGGTCCTCCGGCCTCGACTCGATGACGTCGATCAGGTTCTCCAGCGTCGACCGATACCAGTCGACGAGCGCTGCGTCCTCGGGCCACCCGTTGGTGTGGGCCGGCCAGTAGGGCGCGAGGTCGGACATGCCGTCCACGCTCAACCACTGCTCGCTCGGATAGGCGATGTTCGCGGCGGCCCACAGGTGGACCAACCCGACGTGTTGCACCAGCTCGCGCATCGTCCAGCCGGGGCAGGCCTCGATGGGGACATCGAGCGGGCCCGCCGCGACCGCAGTTGCGAAGCGACCGCCTTCCTCGGCGGTGGCGGCGAGATGATCGCCGATCGACAGCGGACCGAGGTGCCCCCGGAGGGCCTGCTCGGTGGTGACGGGAGTCTCGGTGGTGATGGTGGTCACGGTGGTGTCCTTTCGATCCGGCCGGTCCGTGGTGACCGACGAGTCCACGATGAGCGACGGCGACGCCGGTGTCTTGGAGGGGTCGTGGAGGACTGCTGGATTCGGCGATCCATGACCTCTCCCCCTCGCCAAGCCTCGATCGGCCGGGTCGATCACGGCTGTCGACATCACGGTCACCGACGGCGTCCGAACCACGAGCGTCCCATCACCTCGAGGCGGTGCCAGTGACCACCCATCACGGACTTCGCACTGGCGATGGCCGCAGAATCCGACGCGTTGTGCGAACATCGCAACGCCGTTCGGGGCGCGATGCTCTGACCGACGCTCAGCGATCTCGACGGCGACAACGGGGAGAGACGGGCGAGCGATGATCTACTCATTCGAAGGTGTCGAGGTGGACACCGATCGGCTGGAGGTGCGCCGAGACGGTGCACGCGAGCACGTGGAACCACAGGTGTTCGACGTGCTCTGCCACCTGATCGAACACCGGGACCGCGTGGTCACCAAGCGCGAGCTGTTCGACGAGATCTGGGGCGGCGCGTTCGTCGGCGAGTCGACACTGACGTCACGCATCAAGACGGCGCGACGAGTCGTCGGCGACAGCGGGCAGGCGCAACGAGTCATCCGAACCATCCACCGACGCGGCTATCAGTTCGTGGGGGACGTACTCGAACAGGAAGGCGACCAAGCACCGGATCCGGCGGCGCAGAGCACCACGGTCGGCGTGGGTGACCGGGCGGCCGGGCCCTCGGGAACGGTCACCTTCCTGTTCACCGACATCCAGGGCTCGTCCCGGCTCTGGGAGCAGCACCCCGTCCAGATGACGGCCGCGATCGCCCGTCACGACGAGTTGCTGCACGCGGCGGTCGGCGAACACGACGGGGTGGTCTTCGCTACAGCGGGGGACGGGATCGCCGCCGCCTTCCGGACCGCGACCGACGCCGTCGCGGCGGCGCGGAGCATCCGAACGGCGCTCGAGGCGGAGCAGTGGCCCGACCCCGTCGACCTGAAGGTTCGTCTCGGCGTGCACACGGGCGAAGCGGTCGAACGCAACGGCGACTACCTGGGCGCCACGGTGAACCGTGCGGCGCGGGTCATGGCCGCGGCACACGGCGGTCAGACCCTGATCTCGGACGCGACCGCCGGGATCATCGACGACGACGGACTCGTCGACCTCGGCGTCTGCCAGATCGACCCTGCGATGCCGTCCACTCGGCTGTGGCAGGTCGACGGCGCGGCCTTTCCCGCCCTGGCCGGAGCGATCGCCGCACCGCTCCCGAGTCTCCGCACCGAGCTGATCGGCCGTGCCGCCGACCTCGAGCGGGCCGCCGATGCGGTGGCCGAGCACCGGCTCGTGTCGATCGTCGGCCCGGGTGGCGCAGGCAAGACCACGCTCGCGTTGGCGACGGCGAGCTCCGTGCTCGTGTCGTTCCCGGCCGGCGTCGTGTTCGTCGAGCTCGCATCGGTCAACGACGGAGGAGGCATCGCCCGTGCGGTCGCGGAGGCTGCCGGTGTCGAAGGGGCTGCGGCATCGGACGTGTCATCGCTCGCCGCCCACCTCGCACGCCGCCCGATCCTGCTCGTGCTCGACAACTGTGAGCACCTGCTCGACGAATGCGCCGACTTCATCGACGACGTCCTCGACGCAGGATCCGAGGCGACCATCCTCACCACCAGCCGGGAACCGAGCGGCGTCGACGGCGAAGTCGTGCTGCCGCTCGGCTCGCTGCAGGCTGCCGCACCCGAGCTGTTCGCTGTTCGAGCGCGAGCTGCCGCACCCGGCCTCACGATCGCTGTCGACGACGCTCGGGTCATCGGCCTGTGCCGGCGCCTCGACGGGTTGCCGTTGGCGATCGAGTTGGCGGCGGCCCAACTCGCCCATCTCGGTCTCGACGACGTGGTGAACCGCCTCGACGCGAGCCTGGAGCTGTCACAGCGGGGCCGCTCCCGCGGCGGAGGACGTCACCTCACACTCGCCCGGACGATCGCGTGGAGCTACGACCTGCTCGACGAGTCGGGACGGTGGCTGCTCCGCCAGTTCGGCGTGTTCCCCGGCAGCTTCGATCTCGCCGCCGCCGAAGCGGTCGGCGCCCGGCAGGACTGGGCGACGATCGTGCCGACCCTGTCGGACCTGGTGTCCAAGAACCTGCTCATCCGGGACGAGACGACGGGTCGATACCGCCTCCTGGAGACGATCCGTACGTTCGCCGATCAGCGACTCACCGCGGCCGGTGAACACGACGGGGCGGCGGAACGCCTGCGGAGCCACGTGGTCCAACGGGCGACCGCCCTGTCGCGCGTCGACCGATGGTTCTCGGGTCGGAACGCGGCATCGTTGCGCGCCGACCTCGACAACGTGCGGTTCGCCTTCGACCGGTCGATGTCGTCGGGTCGGACGGTCGACGCGCTCGAACTCCACATCGCATGCTGCTTCCTGTTCCGCAACACCATGAGCTGCGCCGACGGACGGCGCTGGGCGGCCCGGCTCGAACCGGTCGAACCCGACTTCGAACCCGTCGACCGCCTGTGGTCGACGCTCGTGCGCGCCGACCTGGCCCAAGGATCCGCGAACCACGAGACGGGAGCCAGGTCGGCGGCGACAGCCGCCGAGCTGGCCGAGCACACCGGTGACCCGACCGCGCTCGTGATCGCTCGCCAGTCCGACGCGCTGCACTACGTCGTCAGCGATCCGGACGAGGCGCTCGCCCGACTCGACCACGCCCTCGAGCACGCCCGGTCACTCGAGGATCGTCGACCGGAACGACTCCTGCGTGCGTTCGTGTCGGTGACCCAGCTGTCGGCCGGGCGGATCGATCTCGGCATGGAGATCGCCGAGGAGGTCGGACACGAGGTGACCGGCGACGGCTACGACGTCTTCATCGCCAACTGGGCGGCCTGGACCGGCTGCCTGATCCGGGGCGACGCGGAGCGACTCCGCTACTGGCGGGAACGCCAACGTGTCTACCTCTCGGGCGTCGCCATCCCCGAGCCCTGGATGTTCCTGTGGAGCACGGCCCTCGTCAGCGCGATGGAGGGTGACGACCCCACTGCGGCCCTCCGCCAGGCGCGGGCGCGCGCCGATGGCGAGGGCCATGACATCGCCGCAGACGTGATCCTGGCGCTCGTCGCCATCGAGCTCCTCGGCGGGCGG
>CBFCWS010000123.1:0-8334 GCA_965601765.1 uncultured Ilumatobacter sp.
GTGACCCGGCCACCGCGACGGGCGGCACGGTGACCTCCGGCTCCGCGACCCCGTTCGCGTCGCCGGTCGCCTCGTCGCCGGTCGCCTCGTCGCCGGTCGCCTCGACGTCGGACGCCTCGATGTCGGTGGCGCCGTCGGCGGTGAGGGGCGGCACCGTCTCGACGCCCGGGAGCGACTCGATCGTCGGGTCGTCGACCGGGATGTCGTCGGCCGGGGTGTCGTCGAGGTCGTAGAAGGTCGGGACGCCGACGCTGCTCGACCGCTCCGGGTCGAGGGTCGCGCTGATCACGAGACGTTCGCGGGCGGTGTACTTCGGGTGGCAGGTCGTGAGCGTGAGCGTGGCGACGTCCCAGTCGGTCGTCTGCACGACCCACGTGTCGTTCGGACCGACGACCTGGGCGCCGGTCACGTCGTAGACGAACGTGCCGTACAGCGTGGTGACGACGATCTCGTCGCCCGCTGCGAGGTCGTCGAGATCGATGAACGGCTCCCCGTACGTGGTCCGGTGACCGGCGATCGCCGAGTTGCCGAGCTGGCCGGGGAGGGGGGTGTCGGGGTAGTGACCGGGGCCGTCCTTGAGATCGTCGACGTCGACGCCGGGCACGACGAAGACCGACTTGTCGATGGTCGGCATGTCGAGGCGAGCGATCGCGTCGCCACGTGCGACGGCCGGGACGGCCTGCTCGATCGCGACCTCGGACAGGTCGGCCGGGTCGACCGGGTCGACCGGTGGCCCGCCGGCGTCGTCGGGCGGCGTCTCGACCGCGTCGGTCGGGGCGGTCTCTGCGGGTTCGCCGGCCGCCGGTCCATCCTCGGCGACATCCTCGGGCACATCCTCGGCGACATCCTCGGGGACATCCTCGGGGGCGCCGTCCTCGACGGCTGCCGGGACGTCGGTCTCGCTCGCTTCGAGCGCGGCTTCGAAGTCGCTCCCGAGCGCGCTCTGGGCACGTGCGGTCTCGATGCCGGTGCCCCACAGCTGGTAGGCGACGAACCCGAACAGCAGCATGCCCGTGGCGATCAGGACCTTCCCGGTCCCCCCGACGAAGAAGCGCCAGTCGTGCGGGTCGGGCGGACGGTCCCACTTGGAGACGCGCCCCCTGCGACCTCGCCGCGCCGGTGGCGCCGGCGCGGCGTCGGCGGCGGGCGGCACCTCGTTCACCGGAGCGGCCGGTGGGGCGACCGGGCGATCGGGGAGCGATGGCTGCGCTGCCATGCTGGGCATGCCGATCGTCGGCGTCGTGTCGTCGTCGACCACCCGTTCAGCCGTGTGCGCGCCGGGGTGGTCGCCCGTGTGCCCGCCCGCCACCGGATCGTCGCCCTCGTCGGCAGAGCGCCGGTCCGTCACGTGTGCGAGGCTATCCCGCAGTCGGTGGATCGTGGAGGCGCCCGTTTCCGGTGGCGTCGTGGGGGCCGTAGCGTGTCGGGACTGTGCCACCCACCGACGACCCCGAACCGTCGACCGCCGCCGAGCGGTCGGGGACGGCGGTCGATCTGCGTGATGTCGTGTCGGTCCTCGGCGGGTTCCCCGTGCTCGCCGGCGTGACGATCTCGGTCGAACGCGGCGAGATCGTCCTGTTGCAGGGCCCGAACGGTGCCGGCAAGACCAGCCTCCTGCGCGTCTGCGCCGGATTGCTGCCGGTCGCACGGGGCGAGGGATCGGTCCTCGGGTTCGACCTGCGCGCCGAGGGCGAGGAGGTGCGGGCCCGCGTCGGGATGCTCGGGCACCGCAACGGTCTGTACGGCGACCTCACCGCTCACGAGAACGTCGCGTTCTGGGGGTCGCTCGTCGGTGCCACCGACGCGGAGGCCGAGGCCGCGATCGAACGGCTGGGTCTCGGCGGTCGGCTCGCCGACACGCCGGTCCACAAGATGTCGGCCGGTCAGAAGCGGCGCACCGCGCTGGCGTGCATGGTCGCCCGCCGGGCGGAGCTGTGGCTGCTCGACGAGCCCCACGCCGGGCTCGATGCCGACGGGCGCGACGAGCTCGACGCGATGCTGCGTCAGGCGGTCGGCGCCGGCGCGACCGTGCTCGTCGCGAGCCACGAGGTGGAACGCGCCGGCGCGCTCGCCGATCGCATCGTCGGGGTCGCAGGCGGAGTCGTCGGCGGGCGGGCGCCGTGACACCGACCCGCTGGCGCACCGCAGCGCTGATCGCGCGCAAGGACCTCGCCGTCGAGCGGCGCAGCCGTGTGCTGCTCGGCCAGGTCCTGCCCTTCGCCGGTGTCACCCTGATCGTGTTCGCGTTCGCGCTCGACGCCTCGCCGGTGCTGGAGCGCGTCGCCCCGGGCCTCGTGTGGCTCGCCACCCTGTTCAGCCTGCTGGTCCTCGTCCAGCGCGCGTTCGCGATCGAGTCCGACGACGGTGCGCTCGACGCCCTGCGCGTCGCCGGGGTCGACCCGGTGGGCGTGTACTGGGGGAAGGCGGCCGCGCTGGCGGTCCAGCTGCTGCTGCTCGAGGTCGTGGTCCTGGCCGCGGCGATCGTGCTCTACGGCATCTCGGTGCGCTGGTCGGGCCTCGGATTGTTGGCGCTCACCCTGGTCTCCGCGACGTGTGGACTCGCTGCCGTCGGTACGCTGTACGGAGGCCTCATCGCAGGGCGAACGGGTCGTGAGACCCTGCTCCCGCTGCTCGTCCTCCCCGTGGTGGCGCCCGTCCTGATCGGGGCGACACGAGCGGTGGAATCCGCCCTCGGCACCGACGGGATGGCGCTGGAGGAGGGCTGGCCGTGGCTCGGCCTGCTCGCCGTCTTCGCCATCGCGCTCGGTGTCGGCGGTGCACTGGCGTTCGGCCCGCTGATCGACGAATCGAACTGAATCGACCCCCACACCGACACCGTCACCGACGCAGACACGAGGGCACGGACACCACGCCGCGATGGCCACGACGATCACCCCACCAACGACCGAGACCCGCACCAGCGGGACCGGTACCCGTGCCACCCGGATCATCGGCGTCGCGGCCATCGCGATGATGGCGTGGCTGACCGCGTTCGGGCTCGCCTTCTCGCCCGCCGACCGCGACCAGGAGGAAGCGGTTCGCATCCTGTACATCCACGTCCCGACGGCCTGGCTCGCCTACCTCGCCTTCGCGGTGACGGCCGTCTGCTCGGGTGCCTACCTCTTCGGCAAGCAGCACTCGCTCGGGTTCGACCGCTTCGCCGGTGCGAGCGCCGAGATCGGGGTCGTCTTCATGGGGCTCACGCTGCTCACGGGGGCGCTGTGGGGGCGGATCACCTGGGGCGTCTACTGGCAGTGGGACGCGCGGCTGACGACGACCGCGCTGCTGTTCGTCACCTACATCGGTTACCTGGCCGTCCGCGGCCTGGGCGGCACGCACCACCAGCGCGCGAAGCGGTCGGCGGTGATCGGGCTGCTGGCCGTGGTCGAGATCCCGCTCGTGCACTTCTCGGTGGTCCTGTGGCGCAGCCTGCACCAGGAGGCATCGGTGCTCGACACCGACGGCGACGTGTCGATCGACGGGCTGATGCTGTTCAGCCTGTTCGTCGGGGTGATCGCGTTCACGCTGCTGTTCGTCTGGCTCCTCCTGCACCGCGCCCGCGGGCTCGCGCTGGCCGATGCGGTCGAGGATCACGGTCTCGACGCCGCGCTCGACGCCCGACGCCGGGAAGGGGAGCGTGCGTGACATCATGACGGCGATGCTCGCCCTCGGAGACGATGTCGGCTTCATCCTCGGCAGCTACATCGCGTCGTTCGCCGTGATCGGACTCTTCGCGTGGCGTGTCGTCCGTTCCGGCAAGCGATTGTCGGAGCAGGTCGACGACGAGCACAAGTACTGGACCTGACATGACCGACCTCACCCCCCGATCAGCGACGACGTCGGCGCCGCGCGCCAGACGTCGGTGGCTGCCGATGGTGGTCCTCGCCGGCGTCCTGGTCGCCGGCGGCGTCATCGTGACCCAGTTCCTCCGCTCGGCCGTCGACTACTACTGCAACGTCGACGAGGTCGGCGTCCGGTCGGGGTGCGACGCCGACCGGCGACTCCGCATCCAGGGCGTGGTCGAGCGCGGCACGGTCGAGCAGGTCGGCAACGACACCGCGTTCGTCATCTCGTTCAACCAGAGCGAGGTCCCCGTGCGCTACGACGGTGAGCCCGGTGGGATCTTCAAGGAGTGCATCCCGGTCGTCGTCCACGGCCGGTTCGACTCCTCGACCGACACGTTCATGGGCGACCGCGTCGAGGTGAAGCACTCCGACGAGTACGTCGCCGTGAACGACGAGCGGCTCGCCGACGCCGACGATCTCGCCGACGCGTGCGACACGGGGACGGTCTGAGGCGCCGATGCTCGCGGTGTCGTTCAACGCCGCGCTCGGCCACGCCGGCCTCCTGATCGTCCTCGGGGCCGCCGTCGTCGGTGCGCTGTCGACCGGTCTGGCGATCGTGTCCGGCAACGAGCGTGCGTTGCGCCAGGCGCCGTCGTATGCGTGGATCGTGCTCGCCGGCGCGCTCATCAGCACGATCGCGATGCAGCGCGCCCTGGAGGTCCGCGACTTCACGATCGCCTACGTCCAGGAGGTGGGTTCGACCACGACGCCGGGCATCTACAACGTCGCGGCGATGTGGAGCGCCCTCGAGGGATCGATCCTGCTGTGGGTGCTGACGCTGTGCGGGTTCACCGCTGCGGTCGCCTGGCGGTTCCGATCGCGCGCCTCCGACCCGCTCGTCGGCTGGGCACTGGTCGTGATGCTCGTCGTCACCGCCTTCTTCGGGCTGGTGGCGTTCGGGCCCGCCAATCCCTTCGCGACCGGCCCACTGCAGCCGGTGGGGTTCGACGGCCCGGGACCCAACCCGCTGCTGCAGAACCACGTGCTGGTCCTGTTCCACCCGCCGATCCTCTACCTCGGATACGTCGGGTTCACGGTGCCGTTCGCATTCGCGATCGCGGCGCTGATCACCGGACGCGTCGGCGAGGGCTGGCTCGCCGAGACCCGTCGCTGGGCGCTGTTCTCGTGGGGGTTCCTCACGATCGGGATCCTGCTCGGCGGCTGGTGGAGCTACGAGGTGCTCGGGTGGTCGGGCGTGTGGGCGTGGGATCCGGTCGAGAACGCGTCGCTGCTGCCCTGGCTGACCGGGACGGCCTACATCCACTCCGTGCTCGTCCAGCAGCGGCGCGGCATGCTGCGCGTCTGGAACCTCAGCCTGCTGATCGCGACGTTCGCGCTGACGATCCTCGGGACGTTCCTCACCCGGTCGGGCGTCATCAACAGCGTGCACGCGTTCGCCGCCGGTGAGGTCGACGGCTACCTGCTCGCGTTCTTCGGGATCGTCGTCGCCGTCTCGCTCGGCCTGATCGCGTGGCGGGGCGACCGGCTCCGATCGCCCGGCGTCATGGACTCACCGATCTCCCGGGAGGGCGCCTTCCTCGCCAACAACGTCGTCTTCGCCGTGTTCGCGTTCATCGTGCTGCTCGGCACGGTCTTCCCGTTGCTCGTCGAGGCGTTCCAGGATCGCCAGACCGTCGTCGGTGCGCCCTACTTCGACCGGTTGTCGATGCCGATCGGCATGGTGCTGCTGTTCCTCATGGCGGTCGCGCCGGTCCTGCCGTGGCGCAAGGCATCCCAGGAGCTGCTGCGCGAGCGGCTGTTCTGGCCGGCCTGGGTCGGCGCCGGGGCGCTGCTGGTCGCCGTCCTCGTGGGCGCCGACGGCTGGGCCCCGTTGCTCGGGTTCGGCCTCGCCGGCTTCGCGGCCGGCTCGGCGCTGCGACAGATCGTGCTCGCGACCCGCCGCCAGGGGTGGGCCGGCCTGGTCGGGCGGGCGAACGGCGGCATGATCGTCCACCTCGGCGTGATCCTGCTGGCCGTGGCCCTGGTCGCGTCGAACGCCTACACCCGGTCGACCGAGCTGGCGCTCACCGTCGGCGAGCCGGTCGAGTGGGACGGCCACACCTTCGAGCTGCTCGAGGTGACCAACATCCAGACCGATCGCACCGACGTCGCGCGCGTCAACGTCCTGATCGACGGCCGGCACGAGAAGGGGCCGGCGATCACGACGTTCCTCCAGATGGGCCAGCCGATCGGCACGCCGAGTGTGCACACGGGACTGTCCCACGACATCTACCTGACCGTCGCCGGACTGGGCATCCCCGAGCCCGGTGACCGCGAGGTCGTGATCGAGGTCTTCTACAAGCCGCTGATCGTGTGGATGTGGATCGGGGGCGCACTGATGGCGATCGGCACGGTGCTGGCCGCGTTCCCGGGACGCCGCCGCCGCGACCCGCTCGACCCCGTGTCGGCGCCGGTCCGCGCACGAACGGAGTCCTCGGTTGGCTGACACGCTCGACACCGATCCTCCCGCCGACCTCGGTCCGGGTGACGGCGCCGACCCGGTGTCGGACGGCCCGGGCCGGCGGCGCCGCATCGCCCCGCTGATCGTGGCGGGCGTCGGTGCCGTGCTGGTCGCGCTGTTCGTGATGCTGGTGGCCGCCGAACCCGATCCGGGCGAGAGCGCGGAGACGCCGCTGCTCGACCAGCCGGCCCCCGATGCCGTCGGCGCCTTCGCGGACGGGACGTCGTTCGAGCTGTCCCAGCGCAAGGGCAGCTGGGTCGTGCTCAACTTCTTCACCCACAACTGCGTGCCGTGCATCCGCGAGCACGACGACCTCGTCGCCTTCGTCGACCAGCAGCGCTCGCTCGGGCTGGACGGCGCCGAGTTCTACTCGATCGTGCAGGGCAGCACCCCGGAGCAGGTCGAGGAGTTCTTCGCCGAGCGCGGTGGCGACTGGCCGGTCGTGTACGACCCCGACCTCGACTTCCAGCTCGGGTTCGGCGTCGTGAGGGTGCCCGAGACCTGGATCATCGACCCGGGCGGGATCGTCAGGGGTCGCCTGATCACCGAGGTCGAGGCCGACTTCCTGTCGTCCAACCTGCAACTGCTGAGGGAGCGCTTCGGATGAGCGACCGCCGGGCGCTGAACCGGCGTCTCAAGGGGTGGCCGGGGTGGGCCGCGCTCGTCCTCGTCGTCGTCGGGCTGCTCGCCGTCGGAGCGACCCGCGACGGGGGGCCGCGCACGCCCGACGAGCGCATCGCGGCGATCTCGAAGCGGGTCGCCTGCCCGGTGTGCCAGGGCGAGAGCGTCTACGACTCGCGCAACCCGGTGTCGATCAACATCAAGGACTTCATCGAGGCCGAGGTCGCGACCGGCGCCCGCACCGACGACGAGATCATCGAGCGGATCGTCTCTGCCCGCCAGGGCCAGGAGCTGCTGGTGCCGACGGCGGACGGCATCGAGGCGTTGGCGTGGGCACTGCCGGCGACGGCCCTCGTCCTCGGGGTGACCGGCCTCGCCGTCGCGTTCCGACGCTGGCAGGCCGCCTCGCAGCGCATCGGTGCCGCCACCGACGAGGATTACGCACTCGTCGCCGAGGCGATGGAACGGACCGACGAATGACGGTCGCCGGACGGCGCCGGCAGCAGCACATCGACCCCGACCGCCTCGCCGAGCTCGAGCACGAGCGCACCTTCCTGCTGCGTTCGCTCGATGACCTCGAGCGGGAGTACGCCGCCGGCGACATCGACGACGTCGACTACCGGGAGCTGCGGGACGGCTACACGGCGCGGGCCGCAGCGACGTTGCGCGCGATCGACGACGGGCGGGCGAACCTGCCGGTGGCACCACCGCCGAACTGGCGGCGACGCGCGCTGGCGGCCCTCGTGGTGATCGCGATGATCGGTGTGGTGTGGTGGGCGTTGTCGGCGTCGTCGGCGCAGCGCCTCCCCGGCCAGGAGATCACCGGGCTCGACCCGCGCAACGAGCGGACCGTCCTGCTCGCCCAGGCACGCAGCCTGCAGGCGACCGACCCGGCCGGTGCGGTCGCGCTGTACGACCTCGTGCTCGACGACACGCCCGAGCACGCCGAGGCGCTCGCCTACCGGGGCTGGAACAACGCGCTCGCCGCGGTGAACGCCCCCGAGGGTTCGGTCGACGTGGCCGCGGAGTTGCGCGAGTCGCTCGATTCGTTGTTCCGCTCCGCCGAGGTCGACCCCGACTATCCCGATCCGCACTGCTTCCTCGGGATCATCTACGCGAACTTCCTCGGGCAGGACGAGCTCGCGACGCCGGAGCTCGAGCTGTGCCTCGCGGAGAACCCACCGGCCGACGTGCGCGGCCTGGTCGAGGGTCTGCTGTCGCAGGTCACCGCCGAGGAGTGACGACCCACCGGGTGGGGGCCCCTCAGCGCGGTGCGCCGAGCGCCGGGGGCGGCCACACCGCGGCACTGATGACGTGCGCCTGGCGGTTGCGGCGCAGCACCCACACCGATGCCTTGCGCCAGTCGGGCGGGGTCTGCACCACGGCGCCCGCCCGCTGCAGCGAACC
>CBFCWS010000124.1:0-8260 GCA_965601765.1 uncultured Ilumatobacter sp.
CAACGTCATCCTGCCGGCTCGGCATCGGGCTCATGACCGACGACCGTGACGACGCAAGCCAGGCTTGCTTCGTCACGGTCGTCGGTGCGGCGGCGTCCGAGCGACGCACGGGCGGGACGGTAGAGTGCGGGACCCGTGAGCATCCGCATTGTCACCGACTCGTCCTGCGACCTGCCACAGGCTGCCGTCGACGAGCACAACATCCGCATCGTCCCCTTGTCGATCCGGTTCGGCGACGACGAGTTCATCGACCGTGAGGAGCTCACGCCGGAGCAGTTCTGGGCGAAGTGCGCTGCATCGGCGACGTTGCCCGAGACGGCCGCACCCGCGCCCGGCCAGTTCGAGCAGGCCTACCGCGATCTCGCTGCGGACGGAGCGACGGGCATCGTCGTCGTGACGCTGTCGGGGGCGCTGTCGGCCACGATGCAGAGCGCCGAACTGGCGGCTCGCTCGGTCACCGACGTCGTCCCCGTACAGGTCGTCGACACCCGGAGCGTCACCCTCGGGGTGGGCACGATCGCACTGGCCTGCGCCCGCGCCGGACGCGACGGTGCATCGATCGACGACGTCGCCGACCTCGCTCGATCGCTCGCCGACCGCACACGTGTGTTCGGCGCGCTCGACACGCTCGAGAACCTGAAGAAGGGCGGACGGATCGGCAACGCACGGGCACTGCTCGCATCGGCGTTGTCGATCAAGCCGATCATCGAGGTCCGAGACGGTCAGGTCGAACAGGGAGGCCGTCAGCGGACACGGTCCAAGGCACTCAAGTTCCTCGTCGCCAAGGCCACCGAGTACGAGGGCCGGATGGGCGACCTCGCCGTGCTCCACGCCGACTGCGACGACGTCGACGAGTTCGTCGCGATGCTGCGGCCGCTGCACGACGGTGAGATCGTCGTCGGCCAGATCGGTCCGGTGATCGGCACCCACGCCGGCCGCGGCACGATCGGCGTCGCCTTCAACGTCCCGTCATAGCGTTCCCCGGCCGTCATGGCGTTCCCCGGCCACGCAGGCCGCGGCTGACCGCTCGCCGGCGACTCGCTCGCTCGCGTCGATCCGCGTGCTCGCAAGAGAACGCGCGCCCGGCAGGTCCCGGCGCCCAGCGGGCGACCGGACGGTTCCTCGATCGGCGACTCGGGCAGACGTGTCATGATGGGCGGGCGTTCGTGCCCGCGGGCCCGGTTGCCGGCGCATGAGGTCCACGCGAGGTCGTGGTGCCGATTGCCGGACCCGGCGGAGTCGGGAGCAGTAGCGTGTGGGCGTCCCATGGCTGCCCCACCACCACCGTCGTCGTCCGCGTCTCCGGCTCCGGCTGGTGAGCTGCTCGCGGGGCGCTACCAGCTCGACCGCCGGATCGGGACGGGCGGGATGGCCGAGGTCTGGGTCGCCACCGACACCGAGCTCGATCGCAAGGTCGCGGTCAAGTGGCTCAAGGTCAACCTCGCCGGCGACGAGGTGGTCGCCGAACGCTTTCGTCGCGAGGCGATCGCGGTCGCTCGCCTCAGCCACCCGAACATCGTGGCAGTCCACGACGTGGTCGAGCACCAGGGTCGCCAAGCCGTCGTCATGCAGCTCATCGACGGCAAGAGCCTGCGCCAGCTCCTCGACTCCCAGAAGCGCCTCGGACCCGAGCTGACCATCCACATCGGCGGGGCGATCGCCGGTGCGCTCGACGCCGCCCACCGCGGCGGGTTCGTCCATCGCGACGTCAAGCCCGGCAACATCCTCGTCACGGGTGACGGCCGCGTGCTGCTCACCGACTTCGGCATCGCCAAGGGCCTGTCGGCCGACAACGACGACCTCACCAGCGACAACGTGATGATGGGGACGGCCAAGTACCTCTCGCCGGAGCAGGTGCGCGGCAAGCGCCTCGACGGTCGCGCCGACCTGTACTCGCTCGGCCTCGTGCTCTACGAGTGCCTCGCCGGCCGGGTGCCGTTTCTCGGCGAGAGCGACGCCGACACCGCACTCGCCCGCCTCCAGCGCGACCCCACCGACCTCGGCCACCTCCGCCCGACACTGCCCATCGGACTGGTCAACCTGATCCACACGACGCTCGCGCGCAACCCGGCGCACCGTCCCCAGAGCGGTGCCGAGCTGCGTGCGGCCCTGCTGAGCGTCGACACGAGCCCGCCGGCGATCGACGGGACGCCCGCCGAACTGCCACCCCGCCTCGCCAACCCTCCCACCCGCGCCCGGGGTGCCGGGCCGGGGGTCCCCGGTGACCCGCACATCAGCGGGACCCTGCCGGCGGTCCGCTCGGAACCGTCGGCGCGTGCGACCGACCAACGCCGGCCGGACGACACACCCGTCGCCGATCGCTCGCCCACCCCACCGGCCGGTGCCCCCATCCGTGGCGCACCGGCGCGCCAGGACGAACAGCGCTGGACGCCATCGCTGATCGTGATCGGCGCGCTGATCGCGGCTGCCCTGGTGGTGGCGCTGTTCCTCTTCGTCGGCCTCAACCGAGGCGATGCTCCCGATGCCGGATCGGCCCCCGCCGACGCGACGGAGGAGGGGGCGGCGAGCGCCGACGAGCCACCTCCGTCCGCCGACGACGCCACGTCGTCCGCAGGTCCGGCGAGCATCGTCGGGATCACCGCATGGGACCCCGACGGGAGCAACGCCCGCGAGAACGACGAGCAGGCCGAGCTGGCGCTCGCCGACGGTGACGGAAACTCCGCCTGGTCGAGCGAGTGCTACCAGGACCGGTTCCTCGGGGGAAAGCGCGGCGTCGGCCTGATCGTGGCCCTCTCCTCGGCGGGCACCGGCACGCTGAGCGTCGAGTCGCTCAACTCGCCGTACCAGATCGACCTCCTCGCGACCGACCAGGAGGTCCCGCCGGCCGACCCCGACGCGTGGACGCAGCTCGGCGAGACGGCGTTCGCCGATCGACCCGGCGCGGTGGACTTCGCCGTGAGCGAACCCTCCACGCACGTCGCCGTGTGGGTCCGCGAGCTCGGGACCGACACCGCGTGCAGCTCGGCCAACCCGTACCGCGCACGCCTCGGGGAGATCTCCTTCACCCCGTGAGCGACGACCGCGAGCTCGTCGCTGCCGCCCAGGCCGGCGACGCCGACGCGATGAACGATCTGCTCGCTCGGCACTACGACCGGGTCCACGCGGTCTGTCGTCGGATCGCCGGCGCCCAGCGCGACGCCGACGATGCCGCCCAGGAGGCGATGATCCGGATCGTTCGCAACATCGGACGGTTCGACGGCCGCTCGCAGTTCGGCACGTGGGTGTACCGGATCGCGACCAACGCCGCGCTCGACGAGCTGCGCCGACGCCGCCGCCGCCCCGATCTCCGCCTCGTCGACGAGGACGACGAGGCCAAGACGACCGAGTCGCCCGATCCGATCGCCGACCGGCTGATCGACGCGATCGCCGATCGCGAAGCGATCGATGCCGCACTCGACGAACTGCCCGAGGAGTTCCGGGTCGCAGTCGTCCTGCGCGACGTGCACGACCTCGACTACGCCGAGATCGCCGACGTCCTCGAGATCGCGGTCGGCACGGTGAAATCACGCATCGCGCGCGGCCGACGGCAACTGGTCGAGCGCCTCGGGAACCCACCGACCACCTCGGGGCGTCCAACCGATGGCCCCGACCGACCACGACACGACACATGAACGACGAGCAGTACCTCCTGGCGAGCGCATACGTCGACGGTGAGATCACTCCCGACGACCGCGAGCTCGCGGAGCGCGACCCGGCCGTGATGGCCGAGGTCGCCGCGATTCGCGCCGCCCGGGCCGCGATCGCCGACGTGCCGCCGCCGTCCGAGGCCGCCAAGCGCGCCGCGATCGCGGCCGCGATGGCCCAGTTCCACTCCGGTGCGATCGCCGACGCGCCCGCCACGGCCGTCGCTCCACCGAGCTCGGTGACCTCGACCTCCTCACCGGGCCCGACGTCCTCGCGACGCACGACCCGCTGGCTGCAGGTCGCCGCCGTCGCCGCTGCCATCGGTCTCGGCGGGATCGTGGTCGGCCGCAGTCTCGACGGCGGCGACGACGCTGCGTCGGAGCCGGTCGAGCAGTCTCTCGCCGAGGAGATGGGCGACGAGATGGGCGAGCCTGCCCTCGACCTGACCGCCGCGGACGCGGCAGACGAACCCGCCGACGAGGAAGCCGTAGCGGCGGCGGAGCCCGCCGAGGAATCGGACGAGGATCCCGCCGAGGACTCGGCCGACTCGTCCGACGGGGAGGCCGCCGTGGCCGATGCCGACGCGGTCGGCGACGATCAGGCGACCGACGTCGGCGGGAACGGTAGCGACGACCAGGGCATCGACGCCGAGGACGAGGGAACCGCCGTCGTCGAGTTCGCCGTCGACGGGTACGCCGCGCAGCTCGACGTCGTGCTCCCCGGCCGTACGAACCGTCGCCCGATTACCACGCTCGACGAGCTCGTCGACTACGCGGACGCCATCGCCGACGAGATCGCAACCGAGAGCGCCCCCGACCGCACGCAGCGCGAGCTCCCCGACCCCGGCGAGTGCCGCGTCGACGAGCCGGTCCTCGCCGATGCATTCGTCGACGTCGGCGCCGGACCGACCCGCACCCTGATCGCCATCGACGACCGGCTCGACCCGGTCGTCACGGCCATTGATCCGAACACGTGTTCGATACTCCTCGAATCCTGATCGTCCGGAACCCGAGCACCTTTTCCCGCACGCCACGCGGGGATCACGGCCGGCGCAGCGAGCGTGCGAGGTCGCGGCCGACGGGCGCGTCGACGCACCACGACCCGACCCGTCGTCAGCGGAGCACCCCGACGCAGCGGCGGTCCACGGGTGCGGTCCCGGTGCGAAGCGCTAGTGTCGGAAGGATGCCGGGGAATCCGCTGAACGATCCGAACTGGGCAGCCGACATCACCGCCCAGATCACCGATGTCGTCGGTCAGGTCCGCGACAAGACCACCAACAACGCGATCAAGGTCGCGCGAGGTGTCGTCTTCGGGCTGCTCGGGTTGGTGCTCGGGCTCGTCGCGCTGGTTCTGTTGCTCATCACCCTCACCCGCTCCCTGCAGGCGTTGCTCGACATCTGGATGGGGCAGGACGCCGCGGTGTACGTGTCGTACTTCCTCATCGGGGGAATCTTCACGGTCGGTGGCATGTTGATCATGTCGAGACGTGGCGCGTAGCCGGCCGACATCGCCGACACCTCGCCACCCACGACCTTCGAGCAGGAGACCCCCGTGTCGCACCATCACGTGATCATCGTCGGATCCGGCCCGGCCGGCCTGACCGCCGCCATCTACACGGCGCGTGCCAGCCTCGCGCCGCTCGTCATCGAGGGCGAGCCGTCGTCCACCTCCGACCAGCCCGGTGGGCAGTTGATGCTCACCACCGACGTCGAGAACTTCCCGGGGTTTCCCGACGGGGTGATGGGGCCGGAGCTGATGAGCAACTTCCGTCAGCAGGCCGAGCGTTTCGGCGCCTCGTTCCTGACCGAGCGAGTGACCCGCGTCGACCTCGGCGAGCGGCCGTTCCGGGTGTGGGTGCGCGACGACGAGTACTCCGCCGACGCGATCATCGTGTCGACCGGGGCGCAGTCGTTGATGCTCGGTCTGCCGAACGAGTCGCGGCTGATCGGCCACGGCGTGTCGACGTGCGCGACCTGCGACGGCTTCTTCTTCCGCGACCAGCACATCGCCGTCGTCGGCGGCGGTGACTCCGCCATCGAGGAAGCGATCTTCCTGACCAAGTTCGCGAGCAAGGTGACGATCATCCACCGGCGCGACGAGCTGCGCGCCAGCAAGATCATGCAGCAGCGGGCGTTCGCGAACGACAAGATCGAGTTCCTGTGGAACCACACGGTCTCCGAGGTGCACGGCGACGACCGTGTGACGGGCATCGAGGTCACCTCCACCGTCGACGGCGCCACCAGCGAAGTGCCCGTGACCGGGCTGTTCGTCGCGATCGGCCACCGACCGAACACCGACCTGTTCGTCGGGCAGCTCGACATGTTCGACGACGGCTACCTCCGTACCAAGCCCGATTCGAGCCGCACCGACGTCGAGGGCGTGTTCGCCTGCGGCGACGTGCAGGACTCGACCTACCGGCAGGCGATCACCGCTGCAGGTTCCGGGTGCATGGCCGCGATCGACGCCGAGCGGTGGCTGGAGGGCAACGCCGACGGTGCCGCCGACACGAACACGATCGTCGAACACTGGGTCGAGCCGGCGAGCTGACCCGACGAGGACTCGCCGTCCCGGCGTGCGGTCACGGAATAGCGTCACCACACGTCGTGTTCGAACCCGTAGAATCGCCGTGCTCGAAAGGACCCGCATCATGGCCGCCGGCATCACCAAACTGACCACCGCCACCTTCGACGAGACCGTCAACGCCTCGTCCACGCCCGTGCTCGTCGACTTCTGGGCCGAGTGGTGTGGACCGTGCAAGAAGATCGCACCGGTGCTCGAGGAGCTTTCCTCCGAGCTCGACGGCAAGCTGTCGATCGCAAAACTCAACGTCGACGAGGAACCGAGCATCGCCATGCGCTACAGCGTGATGAGCATCCCGACCCTGCTCGTGCTGGTCGACGGCGACGTCCGCAAGAAGATCGTGGGTGCCAAGGGCAAGGGCGCGCTGCTCCAGGAGCTCGACGAATTCCTGGTCAGCTCCCACTGACGCCCGGCGACCGTGGCGAAGCCGTCCGCGACCTCCAGCGGCGGCTGACCTCCGTCGGGTTCGGACCCGAGGGGTTCCAGCCGGCTACCTACTGCGAGGCGACCGAGCGTGCGGTCGCCTCCTTCCAGGCGTCGCGTGGGATCAGGAGCCACGGCCGGTGCGACACCGACACCTGGCGCACGCTCGTCGAGGCCTCGTGGCGGCTCGGTGACCGTCCTTTGATGCTCACGTCGCCGCACCAGCGCGGTGACGACGTGCACGAGCTGCAGGCCCTGCTCGGGCGGGTCGGCTTCGACGCGGGGCGCGTCGACGGGATCTTCGGGGTCGACACGGCCCACGCCCTCGAGGACTACCAGCGCAACGCCGGCCTGGCCGCGGACGGCGTGTGCGGCCGGGCGACGCTCGACGCGATGGCCGGGCTCCTGCGCACGACGGGCACGGGGCCCGGGGTGGCGCTGGCTCGTGAGACGGCCGCCTGGTCCGCGGCGGAACTGACCGTCGCCGACCTGCGCATCGTCGTCGGTCAGTTCGGTGGACTGAGCTCGCTCACCCGGCTGCTCGTCCAGGCGCTTCGCCAGCGGGGTGCGACCGTGATCTCCTCCGACGAACCCGACGCGAGCACCCAGGCCGCGATGTCCAACAACTTCGGCGCCGACCTCTACGTCGGCTTCGAAGCGAGCGACGACGAGGATGCGACCGCCTTCTTCTACCGCGTGCCACAGTTCGAGTCGCGACGCGGACGCGCCCTGGCCGAGCTGATCGCCGAGCACTGCGAAGCGTCGGCCGCCCACCTGACGACGACCGTGGAAGGCATGCGCCTCGCGGTGCTCCGGGAGACCCGCATGCCGGCGGTGCTGGTCGGTGTCGCACCGCAGGCCCTCGACTGGGCCGGGCCGATCACTCGGGCGGTCGTCGACGCGATCTCCTCGTGGACGGCACCCTCGACGATCGATTGATCGCCCGCCGTCCACAGGAACCGGTCCGTCCCAGGTCGACGCGAGCCCGATCCGCGAGTTATCCACAGCATTATCCCCTGGCTGTGATCAAGTCGCGCGTCAGGTTGAGACTTGACCTCCACCTGAAGGTCGCGCGTCAGGGGTCGCCGAGGCCGGTCATCAACCGGTAGATCCGCTCGAGATCGGCGAGATCGGCGAAATCGACCGTGATCCGACCCTTCCGCGTGCCCATCTGGACGCCGACCTTCGTGGCGAGGTGCTCCGCGAGCAGCTCTTCGAGCTCGAGCAGGCCGGGCGGTCGCAACCGGGTGGTCGGCGCGACGCCGGCGCCGTCGTGGGATGGGGTGGGCGGCTCGATCTCGTCCGGCACCGGCTCGACGCGCGGCTGCTTGAGTGCCTCCTCGACGCCCCGCACCGTCCAGCCCTCGTCGACGGCACGTTGCGCCAGGGACTCCTGCAATGCGCGGTCCGGTGTGGCCAACAACGCCCGGGCGTGCCCGGCGCTGAGACGGCCGTCGGCGAGCAACCGCTGGATCGACGGCGGCAATCCGAGCAGGCGAAGGGTGTTGGTGATCGCCGATCGGCTCTTGCCGACCCGGTCGGCGACCTGCTCGTGCGTCAGCTCGAAGTCCTCGATCAGCTGCTGGTAGGCGGCTGCCTCCTCAAGCGCCGT
>CBFCWS010000125.1:0-8251 GCA_965601765.1 uncultured Ilumatobacter sp.
GATCGGCGGCGCTCCGTCGGCCCCCCGGCCCGCTCGGCCCGGTCGGATGCTCACACACCTGCCGTCGCTGATCCGGTTGGGATGGGCGCAGGCCACCGCCGTCTGGTCGGCTCGTCGCCGCCGCCGGCGAATCGCAGCGATCGGCTCGCCGCCCGCCGCCGGGTTCGCCGACGCGATCGGGCAGCTGCACGATGCGTACGTCGGACTGGTGACCGGGATGTTCCCGCTCTCGTCGTCGATCGGCCCGCCGCTCGCGCTGCTGCGTCGAGCGGGGACCCTCTACGAGCACGCCGGACGACACCGGACGGTGACGACGGAGCTGGCCGATGCGGTCGCCCGTGTGCGGCGAACCCACGACGCCGCCGAGCTCGACCGGTTCCTCGCGGCCTTCGGTCACCGAGGTGTCTACGAGAGCGACATCGCCCGCCCCCGCTACCGCACTCGGCCACCCACCCCGAGCACCGGTGTCACCGAAGATCCCGGCCGGCCGGCCCGTACCCCGCCGCAGCGATCGTGGAAGGGCCGGCTGACATGGCCGCTGTGGGCACTCGTCCGACCGCCGCTCGATGCCCGCGAGATGCTCCGTCACGAGGCGATGCGCGGGTTCGAGCAGGTCCGGGACCGCCTGCTCGAGCTCGCGGATGCGGCCGTGGCGCGCGGGGCGATCCCCGCCCGCGACGACCTGTGGCTCCTGACCGCGGCCGAGGTGCGATCGCTCGACGGCGGCGCCGTCTTCGACGCCGACGCGATCGAACTGCGCCGCCGCGAGCGCGACCGGCTCGCCGATCTCGAGGTCCCCCATGTCGTCGGTCGCCACGAGGACCCGGCCGACTGGTCGCACGAAGAGCTCGACGCCGCCGACGTGCTCACCGGCCTGCCGCTCACCACGGGGTCGGTGACCGGTCGGGCATGGGTCCTCCACGAGCCCGCCGACCATCTCCCGGACGGCTATGCCCCCGACACGACGGTGCTCGTCGCCCGCTCCGTCGACGCCGGTTGGGTGGGCACGCTCGGCCTGGTCGCCGCCGCCGTGGTCGAGATCGGCGGCGATCTGTCGCACGGCTCGATCCTGATCCGCGAGGTGGGCCTGCCCGCCGTCACGAACGTGGCGGGCGCCACTCGTCGAATCGTCGACGGCGACCGGGTCAGCGTGCGCGCGGTGCGCGGCCTCGTGGCGGTGGAATAGGTTCGCGGCATGCAGCGCGTCATCTTCGACCGCGTGACCAAGGAGTTCGACGACGGCGCTCCCGTCCTCGACGACGTCTCGCTGCACATCGACGCCGGCGAGTTCTTCGGCCTGGTCGGGCCCTCCGGATGCGGGAAGACGGTCGCGCTGCGACTGCTCGCCGGCCTCGAGTGGCCCACCATGGGGCGCATCGTCGTCGGCGACGAGGACATGACGTACGTCGAGACCCGCCTCCGGCGGTGCGGTCTGGTCACCCAGCAGAACCAGTTGATCGACCACCTGACGGCGGCCGGCAACATCCAGTTCCCGATGGAGGTGGGCGACGACCCGGCCCATGCGTTGGTGGTCGCGGCGCGGCTGCGCGAGGAGGCACAGGACTTCGGGCTCGAACACCTGCTGCACCAGCGCCCCCGCACCCTGTCGGGCGGCGAGCAGCGCCTCGTGCAGCTCGCACGGGCGGTCATCGGGACACCGTCCACGCTGCTGCTCGACGAGCCGCTCGCCAACCTCGACAGCGAGGCGAGTCGGCGGCTGCGCGCCGAGATCATGCGCGTCCACATCGGCCGCGGGTTGACCACGCTGTTCGTCACCGCCGACCAGACCCAGGCGATGTCGCTGTGCGACCGGATCGCCGTGCTGTTCGACGGGATCGTCCACCAGATCGCCGATCCGATCGAGATCTACGATCGTCCGGCGACGGTACGGGTCGCCGGCTTCTTCGGCGAGCCGGCCATGAACATCGTGCCCGCGGCCGTCCACCTCGACGGCGGGCGCCGGTTCCTCACCGTGTTCGACCGCGTGCTCTCCGTTCCGCAACCGGCCGTCGATGCCTATGCCGGCCGATCGGTCCTCGTCGGGTTCCGCCCCGAGGACGTCGTCGCGGGCGGCGCGCTCGAGTCCTCGGTCAGCGTGTGCATCGACACGATCGAGCCGCTCGGCCACGCCTCCCGGTTCACGGGGCGGACCGAGGCCGGCACGAGTCTCAACGGCGAGCTCCCCGGTCGGCCGCCGCCGCTCGGCACGGTGCTCGACCTCGGGCTCCGTTCCGACCGGTTCCACCTCTTCGACCCGCTGACGGGCGACGCGATCGCCCACCCGCTCACCACGTAGCTCTCGGCCCGCGCTCGTCAGTCGACGGCGAAGAGCCGGTCGAGGTCGCGGAACGCCTTGAACTCGAGCGCGTTCCCCGCCGGGTCGAGCAGGAACATCGTCCACTGCTCACCCGGCTCTCCCTCGAACCGGACGTAGGGCGCGATGACGAAGTCGATGCCCGCCGCCTCGATCCGGGCGGCGAGCGCTGCGAACCGGTCGACGTCGAGGACGAGCCCGAAGTGGGGCACCGGCACCTCGTGCCCGTCGACCGGGTTCGTGCCGGCGACCGGCCGCCGATGGTGGTCGACCTCGTGCGTGACGAGTTGATGGCCGTCGAGATCCCAGTCGGTCCAGCGCTCGTCGGAGCGGCCGCGTGGCAGGCCGAGCACCTCGCCGTAGAAGCGGCGCGCCGCGTCGATGTCGTCGACCGGGATCGCGAGGTGGAACGGCGGGCGCCGGTCGGGAGGCGTCATGGCGTCGCCCCGACCTCGACGGTCGCGCCCGGTTCGACGGCGACGTCGACCCCGGCGATCGTCAGCTCGACCGCGGCGTCGTTCCCGGCGTCGGCCGCGACCCGGTGCCCGGCTCCCACCGTGACGACCAGCCGCCGCCCACGCCAGTTGACCGGGTAGGTCATCGACGTCCACGACGCCGGGAGATGCGGGTCGACCCGCAGGCGACCGTCCCGGACGGCGAGCCCACCGAACCCCTCGACGGCGAGCTGGAGGGTGCCACCGCACGCCGCGGTGTGGATGCCGCCGATGAACGTGCCGCCGACCACCGCGTGCTGGGTGCTGAGCAGATCGACCGTGGCGGTCTCGCGGAAGTGGCGATGGGCGCGGTCGACCTCGCCCAGGCGGGCGGCGAGCATGCCGTAGGCCGCATGGCTGAGGGAGGAGTTGTGGCTGCAGCGGGGCTCGTAGTACTCGTAGTTCGCACGGACGACGTCGTCGTCGTACCGGTCGCCGTGCATCCACAGCAGCATGGCGACGTCGGCCTGCTTGGAGACCTGCGTCGCCACCGCGACGCCGTTGGGCCACCCCCAGTACTCCTCGGGGTGCAGGAGCCGTGTGCGGAGGACGTCGGCGGTCGTGTCCTCGAGGTCGAAGAACCCGGCGAACTGCTCGATCAGGTCGTCGCCGCCCGGCTCGGGGAGCAGCATCCGGTCGCGGACGCGCCGCCAGCCGTCGACCTCCTCGGCGGCGAGGCCGATCCGTGCCGACAGCTCGGCGAGCGCGTCGGGGTGATCGACCGCCATCCACTCGTGGGTGTCGACCGCGAAGCGGAGTGCGGCCGCGGTCTGGTGGTTGGTGAAGGCGTTGTCGTCGACGTTCTCGTGCCATTCGTCGGGGCCGAGCAACCGGATGCAGTGGTACACCTCGCGCCACTCGTCGTAGCGGACGAACGACCGCAGGAAGCGGGCGACCTCGAACGCGATCTCGGCCCCGTGCTCGACGACGAAGGCGCGGTCGCCGGTGACGTCGACGTAGCGGGCGATCGTCGTCACGACGTCGGGGGCCACGTGCATCTGCCACACGTTGAAGTGGTTGCGGATCGGCCGTCCGGTCAGGACGTCGACGAAGAAGTGGTCGGGGCAGAGCTCGTCGCCGGTCGTCCCCGAGATCCAGGCGTAGTACGCGCCGTCGTAGCCGAGCCGGGCCGCCTTGCGGCGGGCGCCGTCGAGGGTGCGATGCCGGTACTCGAGGATCGAGCGCGCCAGTGCGGGTTCGGTGAACCGGAAGGCCGGCAGGTTGTAGATCTCCTGGTCCCAGAACGCCGAGCCCTGGTAGGCCTGGCACGACAGTCCGCGGGCACCGATCGGGAGGTGGCTGGTATGGGCCGGGGTGCAGATGCGCTGGTGGTAGGCGCAGAACCGCAGCGCCGTCTGGTCGACGAGATCGCCGTCGATCACGATGTCGTGGTCGCGCCAGATCGCATCCCACCGCTGCGACGACTCGTGGCGGACGCCGCCGTAGCCGAGCGCGGTCGCCGCCAGCACCTCGTCGATCGAACGGGATGCGGGGTCGGGCCCGTCGTTCGACGACGTCACCGCACCGAACGACTCGATCACCACGCGGTCGCCCGCCGCGAGCTCGATCCGACCGGTTCCGTCGAGCTCGTCGCCGCGCCGGATGGCGGCGACGGCCACGTCGATCCCGCTCTCACCCGTGCGACCGGTCGCGAGCCGGGCGCCGTCGCGATCGGTGGTCGCGATCTCGGGGAGGTGCACGCCGTTGAGGCTCCAGACGTCGACGTCGATGCCGGCTGCGATCTCGACGGTGACGTCGCGGGCCGCCTCGAGCTCCCAGCGCTGGGCGACGACGTGGAGGCGGGCCATGCTGGCGATGCGGGCCGAACGCACCGTCGCGACGTGCCCCTCGGTGTCGTGGTGCTCGAACGAGAGGCCGAACTCGCCGAGCCGCAGGTCGAGCGACCACTCGACCGACCGCCCGCCCGCGACGCGGATCGCGGCGCCGTCGATCGCGGCGACCACGTGCAGCGGGTTGGGCGCCGTGGTGAGCTCGCGCCAGCGTCCGTCGGCGCAGTCGTAGGTGTCGGTGACGACGAGGGCGACGTAGTCGTCGGCCCTCGCCTCGGCGCTCGTCGCGCGGTAGCCGAGGTAGCCGTTGCCGCACATGAAGTTGGAGCCGATCGCGACCGCTCGGTCGGCATCGAAGCCCCGCTCGACGAGCCGCCATCCGTCGTGGTCGACGCCGAGCCGTTCGCTGAGCTGCACGTCCGGAACCTATCCGGGCACCACCGATCCGGCCAGCCGGTCGGGGCAGCCGGCGGTCGGATCACACCAGCGGCTTGCCCATGCGCTTGCGCACGAGGTTGCGGACCGGGGAGCGGAGCTTCTCGATGGTGAGGTAGAAGACCGGGAAGGCGAGCAGCACCATCGTCGTCGAGCTGATCAGCCCGCCGATGAGCGTGAAGCTGAGCGCCTCCCAGAACGGGTTGGTGAGCGCCAGCGGGAGCAGCCCGACGACGGTGGTGAGCGTCGTCGCGATCAGGGGGCGGAAGCGGCGCTCGACCGCCTCGCCGATCGCCTCGCCCGCCGGCGCCCCGAGCCGGCGCGCCTGGTTGGCGGCGTCGACGAGCAGGATGGTGTTGTTGACGACCACGCCGATCAGGGCGATGAAGCCGACGGCGACGAAGAAGCTGATCGGGTTGCCGGTGAGGCTGAGCGCGGTGAACACGCCGAAGAAGCTGAACGGGATCGCCAGGAACACGAGCAGCGGCTGGACCAGCGACCGGAACTGGACGATCAGCAGGATCAGCATCAGCGCGAGGGCGATGATCAGCGCCTGGCCGAGCGAGGCGAAGTCGTCCTGGTTGTCGGACTCCTGCCCGAAATCGTAGGTGATCGCGCCGGGCTCGAGACCGGCGGCGACGAGCTCGTCGTCGCCGTACAGGTCGTCGACCAACGCCTCGGTGGCGTCGAGGTTGTTCGTCAGGTCGTCGGTGGAGTACGCCGCGCGGACCTCGAGCTGCCGCTGTCCGTCGATGCGGTACACCTGACCCTCGGTCGACACGATCGCATCGGTGATCGTCGTCGACTCGCCGGTCGGCTTGTCGAGCTCGACGCCGATCAGGCGGTCGCGCAGCTCGAAGGCGAGCGTCTCGCCGGCCGCGAGCGTGTCGGCGTCGACGGCGATCTGGGCGGCGAACGGGAAGTCCTCGACCGGCGGGCCACCCTCGAGCGCGCGCACGCTGACGCGGGCGCCGGGGAAGTCGGCGAACTGGTCCTCGAGCCGCTCGATGTAGGTCGGCGCGGTGGTGCTGCGGTCGTCGAACGGGACGAGGTCGACGAACGTCAGCACCTGTCGCTCGTTGCCGTTGATGTACTGCGACCGCACGAGATCGTCGCCGAGCGTGGCGAGCACGATCGCGTCGATCTCGTCGGAGACGAGCTGCGCTTCCTCGATCGTGGTACCGGGGTCGAGATCGGTCGTGATGAACAGGGCGTTCGCGTCGTCGGCCGGGGGGAAGATGTTGAAGCCGAGCGTGCCGGCGATCGAGAACGACGAGAAGATCACCGCGATGGCGCCGACGAAGAGCCCGGCGCCGACACCCACGCCCTTCCAGCCGTTGCGCGACGGGTACTCCGCGAGCCGTCGCAGCGCCCGCGAGGTGGCCTTCTCGGCGCGCACGATCGGGTTGTGGGGACGGGTCCCCTGGAGGAGGAACGGCTTGGCGAGGCCGGGGATGAACAGCACCGAGAAGACGAACGACGTGAGCAGCGTCAGGATGACCGTGACCGGGATCGCGCGGATGAACTCGCCGAGGACGCCGCCGACGAAGGCCAGCGGTGCGAAGACGAGCACGGTCGTGAGCGTGCCCGCCATCGACGCGGTGCCGACGCGGTTGACCGCGGCGCGGACCACGCCGATCGCGTCGGGACTCTCGTCGCGGTTCGCGTCGATCGACTCGGAGATGACGATCGCGTCGTCGACGAGCAGGCCGAGGGTGAGGATCAGGCCGAACAGGGTGATCGTGTTGAGCGAGTACCCCGAGAACCACAGCCCGGCGAGGGCGGCCATCACCACGGTCGCCATGAACGACCCGGTGATCACCGAGGCGCGCCAGCCGATCAGCAGCAGGCTGACGAAGGCGACGGCGACGAGTCCGGTGAGCAGGTTGCGGGTGAGCGAGCTGATCTGGTTGCGGATGTCGGTGGAGAAGTCGGCGGTGACCGCGGCCGTGAACCCGTCGGACAGCACCGTCTGGTCGTCGAGCAGGCCGTTGATGCCGTCGCTGAACTCGAGCAGGTCGAGGTCGGTGTCGGCCGTGCGGACCAGGCCGACGGCGATCGCGTCGTCGTAGGCGCCCGTCTCGGCGAACGCCACCCGGACGAAGCGGGTCTGGCGGATCTCCTCGTCGCCGGTCTGGGCGTTGGTGCCCTCGGTGAGCAGGTTGCGCACGTCGGCGCGCTCGACGCCCTCGCCGGTCTCCAGCAGCGTGGCGAGCTCGGTCGCCTCGGCCTCGAGCTCGGCGGCGGTCGTTCCCTCCGGTCCGCTGACGGTCACCAGCAGGTCGTAGACCTCGAGGAACTTCGTGGCGTCGATCGACCGGACGACCGGGGCGGCCTCGGACGGCAACCCCGCGTCGACGGTGACCTCGTCGAGCACCGCGGCGCCCTCCGGCGACGTGAAGTCGTCGCTGAACTCGACGATCACGGCGAAGGAGTTCTCGAGCGAGAAGCTCTGGACCTCCTCGACCCCGTCGACCCGGGCGTACTCGTCCTGGAGCGGTCGTGCGACGTCGGCGTCGACCCGTTCGGCGTCGTCGACGAAGTACGTGCCGTCGACGACGACGATCGGCAGGTTGACCGGCGGGAACCCTTCGCGGGCGAGCCCCGGTCCGTACGCGTAGATCCCGATGCCGATCACGACCATCCACAACGCGAGCGTCAGCTTCCAGTTGGCCGCGGCGAAGGTCGCGAGCTTGGTGATCGGCGACCGGCTGCGAGTCGTGATCGAGTCGTCGGGAGCAGGCGCCGGTGCGGTGGCGTCGACCTGCTCGTCGATGGGGGAGTCGACGGACATGGACCGATACGGTACAGCTCGATCCGACCCGCTCGGTCCACGCAGCTCGCGAGTCGGCTGCTAGACCGACCGCATGGGCACCCTCGCCGCCGACACGCGCTGGCTCGATGCGACCGCCCAGGCCGATCTCGTGGCGTCGGGCGAGGTCACCGCCGCCGAGCTGACCGAGGCCGCGATCGAGCGGATCGAGGCGCTCGACGGCGACCTCAACGCCGTCGTGATCCGCTGGTTCCGCAAGGTGCCGTTCCTGTACGACATGGATTCCTCGCTGCCACAACAGATCGTGGAGAAGTACCCGGGCATGCGGTGCGTGGCCGGCGCCATGCGTTGGTTCGAGCGCGCGGCCATCCGCCGTGCCGCGGCCGTGGTGCCCATGTGCGACGCACTCGCCGACCTGGCAAGGGAGGAGGGTGCCCGGGACGTG
>CBFCWS010000126.1:0-8194 GCA_965601765.1 uncultured Ilumatobacter sp.
CGGGCGTTCGCCGAGCTGTTCGAGCGGCAGCGGATCCGGCCGGTCGACGGCTACACCGACGAGCTCAACCGCCTGCTCACCTCGCTCGCACCCGCCGGTGTCGACGACCCGCAGCTCGCGGTGCTGACGCCGGGCATCTTCAACTCGGCCTACTTCGAGCACTCGTTCCTCGCCGAGCGGATGGGCGCCGAGCTGGTGGAGGGTGCCGATCTCGTCGTCCCCGACGACGACCGCGTCTACATGAAGACGATCGACGGGCTGGCACCCGTCGACGTGATCTACCGTCGGATCGACGACCTGTTCCTCGATCCCGAGGTCTTCCGCTCCGACTCGATGCTCGGCGTGCCCGGCCTGATGCGTGCGTGGCGGGCCGGCAACGTCGGCCTCGCCAACGCACCCGGTGCCGGGGTCGCGGACGACAAGGTCGTCTACGCGTGGGTGCCCGACATGGTCCGGTACTACCTCGACGAGGAGCCGCTGATCCCGAACGTGCCGACCTATCGCACGATGTACGACGACGAACGCCGCCACGTGATCGACAACATCGGTGACCTCGTCGTCAAGCCGGCCAACGAGAGCGGCGGGTACGGGATCCTGATCGGCAACCGGGCGACGCGCGAGGAGCTCGACGCGGCCGTCGCGCGGATCGAGGCCGATCCCCGCAACTGGGTGGCGCAGCCGATCCTGTCGCTGTCGACCGTCCCGACGCTCGTCGAGGAGGGCATCGAACCCCGTCACGTCGATCTCCGTCCGTTCGTGCTGACCAGCGACCGCAGCTACGTGACGCCCGGTGGCCTGACCCGGGTGGCGCTCCCGAAGGGCTCGCTGATCGTCAACTCGTCGCAGGGTGGCGGGAGCAAGGACACCTGGATCGTCGACGGTCAGTACCAGTCCGAGTACGACCGGTCGCCCCACGACACGCCCGAGCGCACCACGGGCCAGATCCCGATCGTGCAGCAGCAGCGGCAGTGACGGTCCGCTGATGGTCACGCTCGCCCGCACGGCCGATCGCCTCTACTGGGGTGCCCGCTACGTCGAGCGGGCCGAGGACACCGCCCGCATCATCCGCGCCTACGCCGAGCTCGTCGCCGACTACCCGAGCCGTGAGCTGCTCAGCTGGGAGCCGCTCGCGGCGATCCACGGTTCGCCGCTCCACGCCGACGTGCCCGTCGGCGATCCGGCCGCCGAGAAGACGGTCATGCACCTCGTCGTCGTCGACGCCGACAACCCGTCGAGCATCGCCGCCTCGATCGAGGCCGCGCGCGCGAACCTGCGCACCACCCGCGAGGTGATGCCCCGCGAGGCGTGGCAGGCGGTCAACCAGCTCTCGCAGTACGTCGAGGCGACGGCGCCGGTCGTGGTCGAACGGCGGCTCCGCGACCACTTCCTGCTGCGCGTCATCGAGATCAGCCGCCGCCTCGACGGCATCCTGGAATCGACGATGACGCGGTCGGACGAGTACCGCATGCTCCGCCTCGGACGACTCGTCGAGCGTGCCGACATGACGACCCGGGTGCTCGGGGTCGCGGCCGCGGGCATCTTGTACATGGAGCAGGCCCAGAGCGACGACCTCGTCGCCGACGAGGTCCGCTGGATGAGCGTGCTCCGCTCGGTGTCGGCGCTGCAGATGTACCAGCGGGCCGTGCACGGGCCGATCGACGGCATCGCGGTCGTGCGCTTCCTGCTCGGCCACCGATCGTTCCCCCGCTCGGTGCGGTGCTGCTTCGACGAGATCCGCGCCGTGCTGGCAGCCCTGCCGCGCAGCGACGCGGTGATCGCGGCGGTCGACGAGGCCGACCGCGTCCTCGCCGCGGCGGCACCGGTCGAGATCGCCGGCGCGCAGCTCGATCGGGCGATGGACTCGGTGCAGGTCGCGATCACCGGCCTCAGCGCCGCGATCCACGGCACGTACGTCGAGTCGGTCATCTGACGATGACCTCGACCGACACGACCCGCACGACCGACACCGTCGACGCGTCGCCGCTGTTCGCCGCCCCGCCGACCGTTCGCCGGCGACTGCTCGACCGCGAGTCGATGGCCGGGCGCCAGGTCCGCGCCGATCGCCTCCTCGCGGCCGAGGGTGCCGGGCACCTCGTCCACGACCTCCCGGTGCGCAGGGGCGGGCGCTACGTGGCCGACGACCATCGGCCGTGGCGGATCGACCCGATCCCGCTGGTGCTCGACGCCGGCACGTTCCAGTGGTTGTCGCTGTGCGTGGCCGAGCGGATGGAGGCTCTCGAGCGCGTCGTCGACGACCTGTACGGTGCCCGGACGCTGCTGCGCGAGCGCGTCGTGCCCACCGAGGCAGTCGCCGGGACGCCGGCCTATCGCGTCGATGCGGTCGGCGGTCGCCCCCGACGGTGGATCACGACCTACGCGCTCGACGTCACGGTCGACGCCGACGGCATGTGGCGACACGTCCGGGATCTCGTCGACGCACCACCGGGTCTCGGCTACGCGCTGCTCGACCGCTCCGTGATGTCGCGCGTGATCCCCGATCTCGGTGCGCAGTCCGACGTCGTGAGCCTCGACCGCTTCCCGGGGCGGCTGCGCGACGCACTCGTCGCGATCGGGACGGTCGACAGCCCGCGCACAGCGGTCTTCACCGGCGGGATCGACCACCCGTCCTACGTCGAGCACTCGTACCTCGCGACGCAGCTCGGCGTCAACCTCGTGCAGGGGGCCGACCTGGTCGTGCGCCAGCGGCGCGTCTGGTTGCGCACCCTCGACGGTCTCGAACCGGTCGACGTGCTGTACCGGCGGATCGGCGACCGGCTGCTCGATCCGCTGGCGACGGCCGCGATCGGCTCGATCGGCGTGCCGGGCCTGCTCGTCGCGCAGCGCGCCGGCGGCGTCGCGCTCGCGAACGCCCACGGTGTCGGTGTCCTCGAGGACCCGGCGGTCGCACCGTTGCTCCCCGCAGCGATCGACCGCCTCGCCCCGATCAGCCAGGTGCTGCCGCCGATCGACCCGTCGTCGAGCGCGCTGCTCCCCGTACCGCTCGCCTCCGGGCGCGACGCGCCCGGGGTCACGATCAGGCTCTTCGGCGTCCACGACGGCGACCGCGTCCACGTACTGCCCGGCGGCACGGGGCGGGTGCTCGCCCCCGGCGACGGGCCGGCCCTGCCGACCGCCGCCACCGCGAAGGACGTGTGGGTGCTCGGCTGGACGCAGGCGCCGACCGTGGCGCGTCCGCCCGTGCCGCAGGTCGACTTCGGTCGGGCGACGCCGACCCGGGCCGCCGACTCGCTCTACTGGACGAACCGCGCCGCCGAGCGGGCCGAGGCGATGGCGCGCACGATGCGAGTGATCGAGGCCCGCACGGATCGCGATCCGGGGCTGAGCTACCTCGGCGGCGGTGCGTGGGCGCTGCGCATGCAGGCGATGGCGACCATGATCCGCCGCGTACGCGCCGACCACGACGCCGGCACACCCGATCTGCTCGTCGCCGAGCTGAACCAGCTCGACGATGCGATCGCGGCCGAGCTCGGCATCGTGTTGTCGGAGGCGACCACCGTGCGGGAGTTCTTCTCGGTGACGACCGGTCGCGTCCTGGCGCACCTCGCCGAGATGCGCACCCGGCTCGGCGACGCCGACGCCACCGTCGAGGACCTCGACGCCGTGCTCGGCGACCTCGCCGCCCTCGCCGGGCTGTGGCAGGAGAGCACGATGCGAGGGCTCGCCTGGGAGATCGCCGACGCCGGGCGGCGACTCGAGCGCTGCCTCGTCGTGCTCGACCTGCTCGAGGCCGCGCTGCCCTTCGGAAGGGTCGCCGCCGAGGTCGATGCGTCGACCGTCGAGGTGCTGCTCGCCGCCAACGACAGCCTCGTCGCCTACCGGCGTCGTCACCGCAGCGACGTCGACCCCGAGCTCGCGCTGCGACTGCTCGTGGGCGACCGGGCCAACCCGCGCTCGATCGCCGCCTCGCTCGACCGGCTGGAGGTCTACGCCGGGTCCGAGGGCGTGCTCGACGCCGATGCGCTCAATCGTGCCCGGCGAGCGCTCGACGGCCCGGTCGAGGAGATGATCCCCGCCGTGCGTGCCGCGGTCGACGACGCCGGCGACCGCATCGTGGCCCGGTGGTTCTCCGCGCCGGTCAACCCGATCCCGATGACGACGAGCGAGCTCGACCGATGAGCCGGACCTACCGCGTCGCGCATCGGACGACCTATCGCTACGGGGCGACGATGACCGACGGCTACTCGGTGGCGGTGCTGGCGCCCCGCGACACCGACCGCCAACGCGTGGTCGTCACCGAGGTGCGCCTCGACCCGATCCCTTCGGAGACCGACGTCCGCCACGACGTGTTCGGCAACCGCCAGCACCAGTTCGGGCTGCACGAGCCGCACGACTCGATGCAGGTCGTCGCGACGAGCGACGTCGTCGTCGAGCCGGCGTCGCGGCCGGACGACGCGACACCCTGGGAGGAGGTCGTCGGGATCGCCGAGCACGCGCGCGACGACCTCGCGATCGAGGTCGGGATGTTCCGGTCGACCTCGTCGCTGATCGACCTCGCCGTGCTCGGCGATCCGCTGCGCGAGCTCGCCGCGGCCCACGCCGCCCCGGGCCGGCCGATCGTCGACGTCGCCGCGTCGCTCTGCACGGCGATCTTCGAGGGGTTCGAGTTCGACCCGCACTTCAGCAACGTGTCGACGCCGCTCGCCGAGGTGCTCACCGAGCGGCGGGGCGTGTGCCAGGACTTCGCCCATCTCGCCGTCGGTGCGCTGCGCTCGCTCGGGCTCGCGGCGCGGTACGTGAGCGGCTACATCGAGACCACGCCGCCGCCCGGTCGCGAACGCCTCGTCGGGGCCGATGCGTCGCACGCGTGGTGCTCGGTCTGGACACCCGCGGGCGGCTGGGTCGACTTCGATCCGACCAACGGTCACCTGCCGGTCGACGACCACGTGACCGTCGGTTGGGGCCGGGACTACGACGACGTGAAGCCGGTCCGCGGGGTGATGATCGGACCGGCGACGTCGCAGCAGCTCGACGTCGCGGTCGACGTGACCAGGCTCGAGGGCGAGCGGGTCGCGCGATGATGTGCGCGCGATGATGGGGCGGTGACGAGCGGCACGGGAACACACGACGACCGGACGGCGTTGCAACCCCGGTGATGTCCTCCGTCGAATCCGCTCCCACGAACCGGCTGGTCAGCGGACCGTTCGCGGCCGTGATGGGAACGGCGGCGGTGTTCTTCTTCTACATCGGCATGATCATCGTGCTCGTCCCGCGCTTCATCGAGGACGAGCTCGGTGCCGGCGAGTTCGGCGTCGGACTGTCGGTGGCCTCGTTCGCGGCGGCAGCGATCGCCACCCGCCCGTTCCTCGGCCGGCTGACGGCCCGCATCGGCCGGCGAGCGGTCATGATGACCGGCGCGTCGATCGCGGCGTCGGCCGGCGCGCTGATCGGCTTGTCCACGTCGCTCTGGCACGTGATCGCCCTCCGCGGCATCATGGGTGCGGGCGAGGCGATGGTGTTCGTCGCCGCCGCGACGCTCATCGCCGATCTCTCGCCGCCGCATCGCCGGGCCGAGGCCGCCAGCTACTTCTCGGTGGCGGTGTTCGGCGGCATCGGGCTCGGCCCGTCGATCGCCGAGTGGGTGCTCGGAGACGACCGCTTCGCGACGGCGTTCCTCGTCGCCGCCGGCTTCTCGGCAGCGGCGGCGATCGCCGTCCTCGGCGTCCCGGCCAGGGTGGACCGTGCACAGCCGGCGCCCGGGAAGCTGCCGTTCTTCCATCGCGCCGCCCTGTGGCCCGGTCTGGTGCTGGCATCCGGCATCGCCGCCTTCGCCACCTACGCCGCGTTCATCCCCGAGTACTCGCTCTCGGTCGGCCTGGGTGGATCGGCCGGACTGTTCTTCGTCTACAGCGTCGTCAGCATCGTGCTGCGCATCGGCGGCGCCAAGGTGCCCGAGCGGATGGGCGCACACTTCATGGTGACCGTCGCACTGGTGACGCTGGCCTCGTCGCTGTTGCTCGTCGGCCTCGTCGGCGAGCCCTGGGCGCTCTGGGTGAGCGCCTTCGGCATGGGCACGGGCATGGCGTTCCTGTACCCGTCGCTGATGGCCAACGTCGTCAACCGCGTGTCCGACACCGAGCGTGCGACCGCGCTCAGCTCATTCACGATGTTCTTCGAGATCGGGAGCATCGTCGGCGGTGTCGCGCTCGGAGCGATCGGCGAGATCTACTCCAAGCCGGCCGGGTTCGTCGGCGGTGCCGTGCTCGCGTTCTCGGGCCTCTGGGTGCTCTGGAACCGGGTGACCGAGGCGCGGCAACCCGACCAACGACCCGTCGGACCGACACCGATCACCGCCTCCTGACCGCTCGCCGATCGGCGGCGCGTCGCAACGAAGCTGTCGGTGGCCGTCGGCGGTCACCGACGATCACCCGGGTACCCGGGCCACCAGGCGTGATCCGGCCGCCCCGGGTACTGTGCCGACCATGGCCGAGCAGAAGATCGAGACGAGCGTCGACGTCAAACCGCGGTCGCGCGACGTCACCGACGGGATCCAGAAGGCGGCGTCGCGGGCGATGCTCCGGGCGGTCGGGCTGACCGACGACGACTGGGAGAAGCCGCAGGTCGGCATCGCGTCGTCGTGGAACGAGATCACGCCCTGCAACCTCTCGATCAAGCGGCTCGCGGCGGCGGCCAAGGACGGCGTGCGGCGAGCGGGCGGTGTGGCCCTGGAGTTCGGCACGATCACGGTCTCGGACGGCATCTCGATGGGCCACGAGGGCATGCGGGCGTCGCTCGTGAGCCGTGAGGTGATCGCCGACTCGGTCGAGACCGTCATGCACGGCGAACGCCTCGACGGGTTGGTCGCCACCGGCGGGTGCGACAAGTCGATGCCCGGCATGATGATGGCGATCGCCCGTCTCGACCTCCCGGCGGTGTTCGTCTACAACGGCTCGACCCTGCCCGGATACCTCAACGGCACGGCGCTCGACGTCACCTCGGTGTTCGAGGCGATCGGGGCGTGCGCCGCGGGAACGATCACCCCCGACGAGCTGCACGCGATCGAGGCCAACGCATGCCCGGGGGAGGGCGCCTGCGGCGGGATGTTCACCGCGAACACGATGAGCTCGATCGGCGAGGCGCTCGGGTTGTCGCTGCCGGGCTCGGCGTCGCCGCCCGCCGTCGACCGGCGCCGGGACGACGACGCGCGGCGTGCCGGCGAGGCGGTGGTGGCGATGTTGCGCTCGGGCCTGCGCCCGCACGACATCCTCACCAGGGGCGCGTTCGAGAACGCGATCGCGCTCGCGAACGCGCTCGGCGGCTCGACCAACGCCGTGCTGCACCTGCTGGCGATCGCCAACGAGGCCGGGGTCGAGCTCGACCTCGACGACTTCAACCGGGTGGCGGCGCGGGTGCCCCACATCGCCGACATGAAGCCGGGTGGGAAGTTCCACATGACCGATCTCGACCGGATCGGCGGGGTGCCGGTCGTCCTCAAGCACCTGCTCGAGGAGGGGCTGCTGCACGGCGACGAGGTGACGGTCACCGGCAGGACGATGGCCGAGAACCTGGCCGAGATCGACCCGCCCGGGCCCGACGGGACCGTCGTGTTCCCGACCTCGACCCCGATCAACGCCGAGGGCGGGCTCAACGTCCTCACCGGCTCGCTCGCACCGAGCGGGTCGGTCGTCAAGGTGGCGGGGCTCTCGAAGGAGCAGCGCACGTTCGAGGGGACGGCGCGGGTGTTCGACGGCGAGGACGGAGCGATGGAAGCGGTCATGAACGGCGAGATCGAGCCGGGCACCGTGATCGTGATCCGGTACGAGGGTCCGAAGGGCGGACCGGGGATGCGGGAGATGCTCGCGATCACCGGTGCGCTCAAGGGGGTGGGGCGCGGTGCCGACTGCGCCCTGATCACCGACGGCAGGTTCTCCGGGGGGACGTGGGGGTTCTGCATCGGCCACGTCGCACCGGAGGCGGTCGACGGCGGGCCGATCGCGTTCGTGCGCGACGGTGACCGCATCCGGATCGACGTGCCGACGACGAGCCTCGACCTGCTCGTCGACGACGCGGAGCTCGCCGCCCGCCGCGAGGGCTGGTCGCCCAACCCGCCGCGCTACACCTCCGGCGTCCTCGCCAAGTACGCCCGCCTCGCCCAGGGAGCCGAGCGCGGCGCCATCACCAACGTCTGACAGACGCGACATCTGGGGCCAGACCCCAACGGTCGCGACCGTTGGGG
>CBFCWS010000127.1:0-8188 GCA_965601765.1 uncultured Ilumatobacter sp.
GAGGGCCGGAGCTATCTGACGGTCGCGATCGGGTGCACCGGCGGCCGGCACCGCTCGGTCGCGGTCGCGGAGGAGCTCGGGCGCCGGCTGGCGGCGCACGGCATCGCGGCCCGGGTCTCCCATCGCGACGTCGGCGGCGCCAACGGCCACTGACGCGCTCCCACCGGCAGCGCGAGGTGCTCGACGGCAAACCGCTGGTCGGAGGGCACCGGGATCGGCGGAGCCTTGGGGTCCGATCGACGATCTTTACTAGAGTCCCCGACGAGACACACTCATCCCCTCGAAAGGACACCTGATGACAGTTCGCGTCGGTATCAATGGCTTCGGCCGAATCGGTAGGAACTTCTTCCGCGCTGCGAAGCAGAGCGATGCCGACATCGACTTCGTCGCCGTGAACGACCTCGGGTCGCTCGACACGATGGCGCACCTCCTCAAGTACGACTCGGTGCTCGGCCCGCTTCCCCAGAAGGTCAGCGCGACCAAGACCGGCATCCGCATCGGCAACGGCTCGCTGAAGGTCCTGTCCGAGCGCAACCCGGCCGATCTGCCGTGGGGCGACCTCGGCGTCGACATCGTCGTCGAGTCCACCGGTGTGTTCAACAGCCGGGACAAGGCGGCCGCCCACCTCGAAGGCGGCGCCCCGCTGGTCATGGTGTCGGCCCCCTGCAGCGGCGCCGACGAGACGTTCGTCTACGGCGTCAACCACAAGACGTTCAACCCGAAGAAGCACCTGGTGTTCTCGAACGCGAGCTGCACGACCAACTGCTTCGTCCCGCTCGTCAAGGTGCTCGACGACGCGTTCGGGCTCGTCAACGGCATGATGACGACCGTCCACGCGTACACCGGCGACCAGTCGCTCGTCGACGGCCCCCACAAGGACCTGCGTCGTGCCCGTGCTGCCGCGATCAACATCATCCCGACCTCCACCGGCGCGGCGCGGGCGACGAGCCTCGTCATGGAGTCGATGAAGGGCAAGCTCGACGGCGCCGCGCTGCGGGTCCCGGTCGCGACCGGCTCGCTCACCGACTTCACCGCCAACCTCCGCCGGAAGGCGACGGTCGAGCAGATCAACGAGGCGTTCGCGGCGGCCGCCGCCAAGGGCGACCTCAAGGGCGTCCTCAAGTACACCGAGGATCCGATCGTGTCGACCGACATCGTGAGCGACCCGCACTCGTCGATCTTCGACGCCGGGATGACGATGTCGATGGGCAAGCTCGTCAAGGTCGCCGGCTGGTACGACAACGAGTGGGGCTACTCGAACCGCCTCGTCGACATGACGATCTTCGCCGGGTCGAAGAAGCGCTGACCCCACGATGATCAACGGGATTCCCACCCTGGAGGATCTCGGGGACGTCTCCGGCAAGCGCGTCTTCGTTCGGACCGACTTCAACGTGCCGCTCGAGGACGCCGACGGCGGACGCCGGATCGTCGACGACTTCCGCATCCGCTCGGCCCTGCCGACGATCGAGTGGCTGACCGAGCGCGGGGCGCAGGTCGTGTGCGCGAGCCACCTCGGCCGTCCGAAGGGCGAGCCGAACCCGGCCTACTCGATGGAGCCGGTGCGAGCTCGCCTCGGTGAGCTCGCACCGGGGGTCGAGTTGCGCGAGAACCTCCGCTTCGATCCGGGTGAGACCGGCAACGCCGCGGCCTTCGTCGACGAGCTCGTCGAGGGGATCGACCTCTACGTGAACGACGCGTTCGGCGCATCGCACCGAGCGCACGCATCGATCGTCGGCCCGCCGGCGCGCGTCCCGTCGGCGATGGGTCGGCTGCTGGCCAAGGAGGTCGAGGTCCTCCTCGGACTGCGCGACGACCCCAAGCGCCCGTTCGTCGCGGTGCTCGGGGGAGCGAAGATCTCCGACAAGCTCGGGGTGGTCGAGGCGTTACTCGACGTCGTCGACTCGCTCGTGATCGGTGGCGCGATGTGCTTCACCTTCTTCGCGGCGCGCGGCGGCTCGATCGGCGACTCGCTGTTCGAGCCCGATCAGGTCGAGACGTGCGCCCGGATCCTCGACGCGCACGGCTCGAAGATCCACCTGCCGTCCGACATCATCGGTGTCGACGCCGACGGCAACGTCGCGACGTGGGGCACCGACCTCCCCGACGGGGCCAAGGGCTTCGACATCGGCCCCGGCAGCGCGGCGGAGTTCAGCGACGTGCTGATGGAGGCCCGCACGGTGTTCTGGAACGGCCCGATGGGGATGTTCGAGGACGACCGGTTCGCGGCCGGGACGCGGACGGTTGCCGAGGCGATGGCCGCCACGAAGGCGTTCACCGTCGTCGGCGGGGGCGACTCGGCGGCCGCACTCGCGCAGTTCGGTCTCGACGACGACGTCGATCACGTCTCGACGGGTGGGGGTGCGAGCCTGGAACTGCTCGAGAACGGCGACCTCCCGGGCCTCGCCGCCCTGCGAGGCGACGACACCTGACCCGCCCCCGCCATCACCCCGCCACCAACCCCGACGCCGACAGCCGGCGTCGACACCCCCGACGCCTACACCCCACAAGGAGATCGTGATGAGTAGGACTCCGCTGATCAGCGGCAACTGGAAAATGCACCTCAACCACTTCGAGGCGATCCAGACGGTGCAGAAGCTGCACTACAGCCTCTCACCCGATCTGGAAGGCCGCGTCGAGGTCAGCGTGCACCCGCCGTTCACCGACATCCGCAGCGTCCAGACGGTGATCGAGGCCGACGATCTCTCGATCCTCCTGGGCGCGCAGCACTGCCACTGGGAGTCCAAGGGCGCGTTCACCGGTGAGGTCGCCCCGGAGTTCCTCGCCAAGCTGGACGTCAAGCTCGTCATCTGCGGGCACAGCGAGCGGCGCGACATCTTCGGCGAGACCGACGAGATGGTGAACAACAAGGTGAAGGCGATCTTCGCGGCCGGGATGACCCCGATCATGTGCTGCGGCGAGTCGCTCGAGGAGCGCGAGGCGGGGGAGACCGAGGCGAAGGTGCTCGGGCAGGTGACGGCCGGCCTCGCCGGGCTCGACGCCGACCAGGTCGGCGCGCTGGTGATCGCCTACGAGCCGATCTGGGCGATCGGAACCGGTCGGACGGCGACGTCCGACGACGCGCAGACCGTGTGTGCGGCGATCCGCAACGCGGTGGCCGCGCAGTTCGGCGCGGCGGCGGCTGCGGACGTCAGGGTGCAGTACGGCGGTTCGGTGAAGGCAGGCAACGCCGAGGAGTTGATGTCGCAGCCCGACATCGACGGTGCGCTGGTCGGCGGGGCGAGCCTCGATCCCGAGGAGTTCTCCCGGATCGTGCACTTCACGGCCGGGAGCTGACAGCCCGGACCGGTCTGCAGCCGACGGATCGAAGCGTTCAGCTGGCGCGTACGACTGGAACAGCTGGACCAGATTTCTCGTCGAGGCCGCTACCCACCTCCGGGCCACGGTGGTAGTGTCGTGCCCGCCTGTCGAGAACGGGGAGGCTCCGGCAGGTCTGGTAGCAGGGCGATCGCAGCGTGAACAACGGCGCGACCTGATCATGTGCCAGCTTCACCCTCCCATTGTCAACCATGAGGAGGACCTACGTGATCAACACGAGGCGCACCAAGCAAGTGGTCGCTCTTGCCGTCGGGTTGTCGCTGGTCGCCGCCGCATGCGGTGGTGACGACGACGAGTCGGGTAGCGAAGAGCCGGCTGCGGAAGAAGAGGCTGCCGAGGAGCCGGCCGACGAGCCCGCCGACGCGGAGGAGCCAGCCGAAGAAGCCGAGGAGCCCGCCGAGGAAGCCGAGGAGCCCGCCGAGGAGTCCGAGGAGCCCGCCGAGGAAGGCGAAGAGGGCGAAGAGTCCATGGACGCCGAGGAGCCCATGGGCGAGCCGGCGATGGTGCTGACCATCGACATGAATCCCGACTCGGTGTGGGAGGACGGTACGCCGATCACCGTGGCCGACGTCGAGTGCTCGTGGCTGGCCTACCTGAACACGCCGGGTTCGATCACCACGACCGGCTACGACCAGATCCTCTCCGTCGAGGAGGGTGAGTCCGACAAGCAGGTGGTGATCACCTTCGGGACGGTGTACGCGCCGTACAGGACCTTGTTCCCGTCGATCCTCAAGGCCGACATGCACGAGGACTGCAACGACGTGTCGCTCGACTTCGAGGACCAGTTGCCCGCGTCCGCTCGCGCGCTGCGCATCGAGGAGTGGGGCACCGGTCAGTCGATCTTGGTGCCGAACGAGAACTTCTGGGGCGAGCCTCCGGCCACCGATCGCATCGTGATGGTGCCCTTCGCCGATCAGGACACCGAGAAGGCCGCTCTGGCCTCTGGTGAGGTGGACTTCATCAGCCCGCAGTGGGATCCCGGCTTCGCCGAGGTCGTCGACTCCAACGAGACCGTCGAGCTCGACCTGCGACCTGGCGCCCAGTACGAGGGCTTCTACCTGCAGTCCGGCGGTGAGTTCGACCCGATGTACGAGGGACCGTTCACCGACCCCGTCTACCGCGAGGCGTTCTACAAGTCGATCGACCGTGAGGCCGTGTTCCAGCAGATCTACGTTCCGATCGGCGGGGAGGCCTCCACGATCCTGACCTGTGGGCCGATCATCCCCGGACCGTACTGCGACCCCGAGACCGCGCCGTTCCAGACCGTGTACGACCCCGAGGGTGCCGCGGCGCTGCTCGAGGAGAGCGGCTGGACGCAGGACGGCAACGGCTTCTGGGTGGACCCGGAGACCGGCGAGGTGCCCGAGGTGCGCTGGATCATCAACACCGGCAACACCCGTCGCGAGAGCACCCAGGCCTTCCTGATCCCGCTGTTGGCCGAGCTCGGCTTCAACGTCGTGCCCAGCAACTGCGACGCGGCCTGCTACTTCCAGCAGCGTCTGCCGGCGCTCGACTACGACATGGCGCAGTACATCTCGGTGCCGCAGCCGGATCCGTCCTACCTGACGAGCAACTGGACCTGCGACGCGATCCCGGTCGAGTCCAATGGCTTCGCCGGTCAGAACTCGACCGGCTACTGCAACGAAGAGGTGAGCGCACTGCTCACGGAGGCCGACGCCACGGTCGACGAGGCAGCTCGCACCGAGCTCGTCACGACTGCACTCGAGCTGCTGTCGGAGGGCTACGCCATGTTCCCGCTCTTCCAGTTCCCGCAGTCGCACCTGTGGCGGAGCGAGAAGGTCGGCCCGCCCGAGGCGATCGCCGCGAACACCATCAACTACCGCGGGTTCGCCCACAACATCGACGAGTGGGAGGACCTCGACGGCGACGGTCAGATCGTGATCGGTGCCGAGCAGTGGCCCGAGTGCCTGAACCCGATCACCGAGTGCTCGCTGTCGTCCTGGTACCAGTGGACCGTGGCGTTCCCCACGACGCCGGCGTTCTGGGACTCGACGGACAGCCAGGAGTTCGAACTGACCGAGCTCGTCGTCGGCGAGCCCACGGTCGAGGTCCTGTGACCACGAATCCCTGACCAACCACACATCCGGTGAGACGGGGGTCGGCGGTACGGCCGACCCCCGTCTCGCGATCGGGCACGCCCCGCAGTGATCATGCCCGATCATCGGATGCAGTACAGTCTGGCGATCGGGTGAGCCGGGGGCGCCCTCAAGGAGACCGACGACATGGCACGATTCATCCTGCGGAGATTGCTCTGGGCGATCCCGACGCTGCTGCTGGTGACGTTCCTCGTGTACGTCGCCATCCGACTCGGTACGAACCCGTCCGAGGCGTACCAGCGAGCAAACCCGCGGGCGACGCAAGAAGACATCCAGGAGTACGAAGAGCTCAACAACCTGACCGGCAGCTACATCCAGGGGTACCTCGGCTGGTTGCAGAGCTTCCTGAGCCCGCTGTGGGGCGGCGAAGGCTGGCAACGCTCGATCGTCGGACGGCGCGAGGTGTGGCCGGAGTTGAAGGACGCCATCGCCAACTCGCTGCGCCTCGGCGCAGCGGCGTCGTTCGTCGGCATCACGGTCGGGCTCTCCCTCGGCATCTTCGCGGCGCTGAAGCCGGGCAGCCTGCGCGACACCTCGGTGAACACCGGTGCGTTCGTCGCCTTCAGCATCCCGCCCTACGTCTCGGCGGTGCTCCTGCAGCTGCTGTTCGCCGTGATGTGGAGCCGCTGGTTCGGTGAGGCACTCCTGCCGACGTCGGGCGTGTACCCACCTGGCCAGCAGGGGTTCGACCTCGTCTTGATGCTCAAGCACATGATCCTGCCGGTCTTCGTCGTGTCGATCCAGATCATCGCCGTGTACGCCCGCTACATGCGCGCCTCGTTGCTCGAGGTGCTCAACAGCGACTACATGCGCACCGCACGCGCCAAGGGCATCAGCGAGCGACGCGTCCTGGTCAACCACGCGGTGCGCAACTCCATGATCCCGGTCGTGACCGTCGCAGCGATCGACATCGGCGCGATCCTCGGCGGGCTGATCATCACCGAGCGGGTGTTCTCCTACCCCGGGATGGGCGACTTCTTCCTGACTGCGTTCGAGAACGGCGACTTCCCGCAACTGATGCCCTTCATGGTGATCATCATCACCAGCGTGATCATGTTCAACCTGCTCGCCGACATCTCCTATGCATGGCTCGATCCGAGGATCCGCCTTGCCTGACCACGTCGACGCTCGCAGCACCACCGAGGACGAGTAGCCATGTCACAACATGAAGTCGTCGAGTCGACCCTCCAGTACGAGCTCGAGCACGACGGTCACGACGACGTCCTGGCCGAGGGTCTGACCGACAAGTCGCTGACGCCACGTCAGATGGCGGTCCGCCGGTACTTCAAGCACAAGGGTGCGTTCATGGCGACGATCCTCATGGCCCTGATGGTGCTGTGGGTGCTCCTCGCCCCGATCACGGCCCGGTACGGGGTCAACGAGGCGGTCTTCCCCGCCGAACCCGGGCGGCCCAACTCCTACCTGTCGCCACGTGCGGAAGCCTGGTTCGGGACCGACACGATCGGTCGCGACATCTACTCGCGCATGATCTACGGGCTGCGGGTGTCGTTGATCATCGGGATCGCAGCGGCGATCTTCGCGACGATCGTCGGCGTGACCGTCGGCTCGATCGCCGGGCTCCGGGGTGGCCGCTTCGACGACATCCTGATGCGTGTCACCGACATCTTCCTGGCCTTCCCGTTCCTGGTCGCCCTGCTCGTGGTGCGCAACTTCCTCGGTGAGCTCGAATGGGTGACCAGCATCGTGGGCGAGCGGACGTCGATCCGGTTCATCATCCTGCTGTTCGTCATCTTCGGCTGGATGGGCGTGGCCCGCCTCGTCAGGGGTTCGGTGCTGTCGTTGAAGGAGCGGGAGTTCGTGGAGGCGGCGCGAGCGCTCGGCGCATCGAACTTCCGGGTCGTGTTCCGGCACCTCCTGCCGAACTCGATCGGACCGATCCTCGTCGCACTGACCAACACGGTCGTCGCCGCCATCATCGGTGAGGCCACGCTGTCGTTCTTCGGGTTCGGTCCCGACGCCGGTTCGGGCGACACGTCGCTCGGGCTGCTCGTCGCCGACGCCAAGGGTGGTGCCACCTCGGGCTACTGGTGGATGGTGGTCTTCCCCTGCACGCTGCTCGTGCTCGTGGCGCTGTGCATCAACTTCATCGGCGACGGCCTGCGCGACGCGACCGACCCCAAGCTCGTCCACGGGAACTGAAGATGTCCGACCCAGTACTGCAACTCCGGGACTTCCGCGTCTCGTTCCCCACCCTCAACGGGACGGTCCAGGCCGTCCGCGGGGTCGACCTCGACGTCGGCGAAGGCGAGATGGTCGGTGTCGTCGGCGAGTCCGGATCGGGCAAGTCGGTGACCTTCCTCGGCCTGCTCGGACTGCTCCCGAAGACGACGATCATCGAGGGTTCGGCCACCGTGCGTGGCGAGGAGCTCGTCGGGCGCACCTCCAAGCAGATGCGCTCGGTGCGGGGCAAGAAGATCGCGATGATCTTCCAGGACCCGCTCTCCGCGCTCAACCCCGTGCACCGCATCGGCCGGCAGATCGTCGAGATGATCCAGGCCCATCAGTCGATGCCCGACAAGGAGGCCCACGCCCGTGCTGTCGAACTGCTCGACGTCGTCGGCATCCCCCAGCCCGACCAGCGCGCCCAGCAGTACCCCCACGAGTTCTCCGGTGGCATGCGCCAGCGCGTCATGATCGCCATGGCGATCGCGAACGAACCCGAGGTGCTGATCGCCGACGAGCCGACGACGGCGCTCGACGTCACGGTGCAGGCG
>CBFCWS010000128.1:0-8134 GCA_965601765.1 uncultured Ilumatobacter sp.
ACCACGGATCACGCAGAGCAACTGGTCCACGCCCCGAGTATGGGCGCGGCGCGGCGCCCGCGACGACACCCCACGGCACCACATGTGATCGGCGTCGGACCGCCAGGGTCCTCGTCCTCTCTCGCCACGCCGGCTGCATCGGTGCCGAACGTGGGGCTACGGTCATCGCCGGTACGGAGATGTCCCAGCAACGCACCCGGCGTCCGGTCGACGCGATGAGCATCCGGGTGCTGCACTCGATCGGAGGTCCGAGATCCATGTACGACGTCGTCGGTTACCAACGGGCAGACTCGCTGCCCGACGCGCTTCGGCTCCTGGCGGCCGACGATCGTGTCGCGCTCGGCGGCGGGGTCCACCTGCGCCACGACGCATCGGGGCGTCGCGTGGAGCTGGTCGATCTCCAGGCAGCGGGTCTCGACGGCATCGGCGCCACCGGGTCGACCGTGTCGATCGGTGCCGCGGTCCGGCTCCAGACCGTCGCCGACGACGAGCGGATCCCCCCGGTGGTCCGTCACGCGGCGCGCTCCGAGCAACCCAGCACCCTGCGGACCCTTGCGACCGTCGGGGGTGCGATCGCGACCGCACCCGACGACAGCCTGCTCCTCGCCGCGCTGCTGGTCCACGACGCCGTGGTCCGACTGGACTCCTACGAGCGAGAGGAACGTTCACTCGCCCTGGCCGAGCTGCTCGCGAGCGGTCCGGGTCACGACGAGCTGATCATCGACATCACGATCGCCACGTCCGGCAGCGCCGCGATCGTCCAGACCGGACGAACCCCGCGCGACCGGCCGATCGTCGGCGTGGCCGGGCGACGCGTCGACGGATCCGAGGGCGGGGTCACGACCCTCGCCGTGTGCGGCCTGGGGACGACCCCACAGCTGGTCGCACCGGACGCCGTCGCCTCGCTCGAGGCGATCGACGACCACCGGGCCACCGCCGAGTACCGGCTCCACCTGGCCGCGGTGCTCGCCGGGCGGGTGCTGGAGGACCTCGCATGAGCGCCACGAGCGAGATCACGATCGAGTTGAACGGCGCACCGACGACGATCGATGCGCGACCCCACGAATCGCTGCGCACCGTGCTCCGCCGGGTCGGGATGATGAGCGTCAAGTTCGGTTCCGACACCGGCGAGACCGGTGCCGGCGCCGTGTTGATGGACGGCCGGCTCGTGTCGTCCGACGTGATCTACGCGATGCAGGCCGAGGGCCACGCGGTGACCACGGTCGAGTCGCTCAACGTCGGTCCCGAGCTCCACCCGATCCAGGCCGCGTTCGCGGTGACCGGTGCGTTCCAGTCGGGCTACTCGGCGGGCGCGATGGTGCTTGGCACGCTGGCCCTGCTCGCACGCGACCCGGACCCCTCCGACGAGGCGATCCGAGACATGCTGTCGGGCATCCTCGATCGAGAGACGGGCTACGTGAAGCCGGTCGAGGCGGTTCGGCGCGCAGCTGCCGCGCTGCGAGGTGATCAGCTCGAACCCTTCGCGCCGGTGATGCTGCCGCCGATGACCGACGGCCGGAACCCGGTGGAGGTCGCACCCGACGACCCACCACCGGCGTACTCGTACGCCGTGCCGCGCGTCGTGCCGTCGGCCGACGTGCCCGACATGGCCGTCGTCGGCAAGCCCGAGGTCAAGGTCGACGCCGTGAAGCTGGCGAAGGGCAACCCGGCCTTCACCGACGACATCGAGCTGCGCGGCATGCTCTATGCGAAGGTCTTGCACAGCCCCCACGCCCACGCGCGGATCGTGCGCATCGACGACCGCGCGGCCCGGGCGGTGCCGGGTGTGCACGAGGTGCTCCACCACGGCAACACCCCGCGGGTCAAGTACGCGTCGGGCGGGCAGTCGTGGCCCAACCCGCACCCGTACGACCAGGTCAGCTTCGACGACAAGGTGCGCCACGTCGGCGACCGCGTCGCCGCGGTCGCGGCCGACACGATCGAGGCCGCGGAGGAGGCGATCCGGCTGATCGAGGTCGAGTACGAGGTGCTCCCCGCCGTGTTCGACGAGCTGTCGGCGATCGAACCGGGCGCACCGGTGATCCACGACGAGATCGACACCGAGGGCATCTTCGACCGCGAGCGCAACATCGTCCACCGCTTCGGCGCGCATCGCGGCGACGTCGACGCCGCGCTCGCATCGGCTCATCGCGTCGTGGAGGGAACGTTCCGCGTCCACCAGGTGCAGCAGGTGCCGATCGAGCCCCACGTCTCGATCGCGTGGGTCGACGCCGACGAGCGCCTCGTCGTCCGCACCGCCACACAGGTGCCGTTCCACACCCGACGCATGCTGGCACCCCTCGTCGGTCTCGAGGTGAAGGACATCCGGGTGATCAAGCCCCGCATCGGGGGAGGCTTCGGTGCCAAGCAGGAGATGCTGATCGAGGACATCGTCGCCCATCTGGCGATCGCGACCCGGCGTCCCGTCCGGTTGGAGCTCACCCGCGAGGAGGAGTTCTGGGCCAGCCGCACGCGGCATCCCCAGACGATCACGTTCCGCTCCGGCATCGACGGCGACGGCAACCTCGTCGCCCAGGACATGCAGGTCGTCGCCAACACCGGCGCCTACGGCACCCACGGCTACACCGTGCAGGCGGTGACCGGGCTGCGCGGCCTCACGTCGTACAACTGCCCCGACAAGCGCTACGACTGCACCGTGGCATACGCCAACGTGCCCGTACCGGGGGCGTACCGCGGGTACGGTGCCCCGCAGGCCGAGTTCGCCCTCGAGGCGCACATGGAGGACATCGCCCGCACGATCGGCCGCGACCCGATCGACTTCAAGCGCCAGAACTGGGTCAAGCTCGGCGACGAGCTGAACATCGCGCCCCACATCGGCGAGCGGGCGAGTGGCGACGACATCGTGCTCGACGCGTACCCGCGCGTGCTCTCGACCGGCATCGAGGAGTGCGTCGCGCAGGGACAGCGCGCGATCGGGTGGCACCGTCGTCTCGACCCGGCCTGGCACCGGCCCGCCGACCGGCCCCACATCCGGCGCGGGCTCGGGTTCGCGTTCTGCATGCACGGGTCGGGCATCCCGTTCCTCGACATGGGCGGGTGCAGCATCAAGCTCAACGACGACGGATCGTTCAACATGTTGATCGGCGCCACCGATCTCGGGACGGGCGCCGACACCGTGATCGGACAGATCGCCGCCGAGGTGCTCGGCGTGCCGCTCGACGACATCATCGTCTACTCCTCCGACACCGACGTCACCCCCTTCGACACCGGCGCCTACGCGTCGTCGACAACCTACATCTCGGGCACCGCCGCCAAGCTCGCCGCCGAGGCGGTCCGCGAGCGCCTCAAGGAGCGCGCCGCCCGCCTGCTCGGTGTCGACGAGCCCTGCACCATCGAGCTTCGCGACCGGCGGGCATGGGCCGCCGACGGCCGCTCGGTGAGCCTGGAGGAGATCGCCCTCGACAGCCTGCACTGGCAGGACCAGGAGCAGATCATGGGCACGGCCTCGTACATGTCGCCCGAGTGCCCGCCGCCGTTCGCCGCCCAGTTCGTCGAGCTCGAGGTCGACGTCGACACCGGTCAGGTCGAGGTGGTGAAGATGGTGATGGCGGTCGACTGCGGCGTGGCCATCAACCCGATCACCGCCTCCGGCCAGGTCGAGGGTGGCCTGGTGCAGGCGCTCGGCTACGCCCACTGCGAGGAGTACCACTACGACGACGAGGGACGCATGATCAACGACACGCTCGGGCCGTACAAGATCTACCGTGCCGACGAGATGCCCGAGATCGAGGTGTTCCTCGTGCAGACGATGGAGGATTCCGGCCCGTTCGGCGCCAAGGCGGTCGCGGAGATCCCGAAGGACGGTGTCGCGCCGGCGATGCGCAACGCGCTGATCGACGCCACCGGCGTGGTCATCAACGATCTGCCGTTCACCCCGGAGCGAGTGTGGAGCGCACTTCGCGAGCAGGCCATCGCGTGACGATCGAGATGAGCGTCCGATGAGGAGCCACGACCTGGTCCGCACCGCACTCGCCGCGATCGACGGTGGCGAGTCGGTGGTCGTGGCGACGGTCGTCGAGACGCATCGTTCGGTGCCGCGGCACGCCGGCTCGAAGATGCTCGTGTTCGCCGATGGTCGCTCGATGGGTTCGATCGGCGGTGGCGAGATGGAGGCGCGAGTGATCGACGCCGCCGGTGAGGTGCTGGCGTCCGGCGATCCCCGACTCGTCACGTTCGATCTCCTCGATCCCGCGGCCGGGGATCCCGGCGTGTGCGGCGGCTCGGTGTCGATCTATCTCGAGCCGCTGTTGCCCGAGCCGAGCGTGGTCGTCGTCGGCTGCGGGCACATCGGCAAGGCGGTCGCCGACCTGGCCCACTGGCTCGGCTATCGCGTGACCGCCGTCGACGATCGGGCCGAGCTCGCCACCCCCGACCAGGTTCCGACGGCCGACACCGTCATGGCCGGCCCGATCGCCGACGTCATCGCACGAGCGGCCGTGAACGACCGCACCCACATCGTGCTGGTGACCCGGAACATCTCGGTCGACCTCGACGCGATCCCGGCGGCTCTCGCGACCCCGGCCCGGTCGATCGGTGTCATGGGCAGCACACGCCGATGGGCACAGACCCGGGAGCGGCTGACCGCGCGCGGCATCGCGCCGGCGCAGCTCGATCGCGTGCGTTCCCCCGTCGGCCTCGGCATCGACGCCGAGACACCCGAGCAGATCGCGCTGTCGATCATGGCCGAGATCACGAGCTTCCGCTGAGCTCGGGCCGGCTCACCGGTGGATGTGAACCGGGTGCTGCTCGATCTCCTCGATGTCGCTCTCCGCGGCGCGGAGCAACTGGTGCGCGAGCCGGATCAAGGCCCGCGCTGCGGCGACCTCCTCGCCGATGATGGGCACGTCGTCGTCGTCGGGGTCACGCTTCGCGCGCCCCCAGCCGTGATGGTGGTGTCCACCGACGTCGAGCATGACGTCGGCGCGCGTCGCCCGGGCGTCCTCGGTGAAGCTGATCTCGAGTCGCCATACCGGATGCGATTGCATGGGTCTCCCTCCTCGTGAGATGTCGGGTCGGTCGCAGATGGTGGCGGCCGCCGTGCCGACGGCCGGGACGCTCGAGCGGGATGCGCTCGGATGCGTCCGCCCGCGCGACCAGATCCTCGGTGGCGAGGTCGACGTCGTCGACCACGCTGAGCGGCACGCCCGATCGGGTCATTGCTCAACGATCGCGCCGAATCGTCACCCGCAGCAGGGCCGAAAGACAGGCCCCGGGCGAGGACGAGCCGACGGCCCGCCACGCCGGACGCCCCACCTCGACCGTCGAGCAACCCCTCGGCGCGCAGCCGGTCGCCGGCGCGGTCGATCCGTCGACGATGCTTCCAGCGCAGGTCAGCGCGCTCGGGCGGAGCCGGTGACCGCGATGCGGCGACGTCCGGGGACCGGTGTGCCGGTGTCCGCGGTGCCGCGGCGCAGGCGCTCGGTGGTGAACCGGAGAATGGTGTCGGGCCACGTCGACGCCGGCAGTCCGGCCTTGCGCCACAGTTGGTCGAGGAAGTCGTCGGTGTCGGGCAGCTGATCCCAGACGTCGGGGAGGAACAGGCCGGACCGGTGTCCCGCACCCACCACCAGTCCGTCGACGCCGGGACGGAGACACGCCGCGAGCTCGCCTCGATCTGCGGCGACGACCGGCGACCAGGGGGACAACACGGACACCTCGATGGCGAGGCGCTCGTACTGGTCGGGCCGGAGCGCCGGGAGACGCGGGTCGTCGAACGCCGCCGCGAGCGCCAGGCGAGGGACCGCGTGACCGAGGGCCTGTCGCCCGGCGATGTCGCCGATGCACCCGTTGAGCTCGCCGTCGACGGTGAGCGTCACGAACGCACCGCGGCGCGCGCCCAACGCCGGTGGCAGGGAGTCGAGCGACCGCAGCCCGCCCGACATGCCGGAGAGGGCTGCGAGGAGCGCCTCGTCCGCGATGTCGACCAGCGCGGCGAGCTCGTGACGGTCGAGCAGCTCAGGCGAGTGCGAACGCCCCATACCCCACCACCCGGCTCCGGTCGCCGGCCGTGTCACCGGAGTTGCGGAGGTCGATCTGCTCGACCTCGAGATCGTGCGCGACGGCGGTACGCAACAGCCCGCGCAGCGGTCGCGCGCCACACGCATCGAGGTCGGCGATCTCGCCGTCGCGCCGGGCGACGATCGCCGCCGCCGTGAGCGCATCGAGCCGCTGCGCGTCGGCGTAGCGGTGGTAGTGCGACAGATCGGTCGACACCAGGACCACCGTGTCGTCCCCGGCCTGCACGGCTTCGATCACCGCTGCGACCTGGTCGGCGTCGGCGCGGCCGACGATCAGCGGGAGCAGCTCGAACTCGTCGAGCACCGCCTGCAGGAACGGCAACTGGACCTCGAGACTGTGCTCGGGCGCGTGCGCCTCGTCGTGGATGGCCACGAACGCGTGAGCGAGCAGACGGTCGTCGTGGCGATGATCGATCGGGACCGAGCCGAGTGGCGTCCGCCACTCGGTCGCGCTCGTGAGCCCGATGCCGCGCAGGGGCACCCGATGGCTCGGCCCGAGCAGTACCACCCGGCGAATCGCATCGCGTGCCGCGCCCAAGCGGAGGTAGGCGCTGGCCGCCACGGGCCCCGAGTAGACCAGCCCGGCGTGCGGCACCACGAGCGCCCTCGGTGGCCCGGACGACGCGGCCGGGGTCACGGCGTCGGCGAAGCACGACCGCAGCAGGTCGAGCAACCGGACGGGGTCGTCGGGATAGAACGTCCCGGCGACGGCCGGCGGACGGACACGTGTCGCGCTCACGACCGACGCTCCCGCCGGCTCATGCCGACCGGCATGCGCCGAGCACCCCACGTGCCGACCGGGCCGTCGAAGCGACCGGGCTGCGGTGTGCCGCACCGTCGGCACCGACCCGACTCGTCGAGCCGGTACGCACCGATCGTGTACCAATCGCGCTCGATGACGCACTCGCCGCAGCGCGCGCAGTACGTGCTCTGCCCGTCACGATCGTGGGTGTTGCCGGTGTAGGCGTGGCGGACGCCGTTGTCGCGGGCGATCCGGCGCCCTCGGGTGAGCGTCTCGGGCGGCGTGGCCGGCGTGTCGAGCATCCGGAAGTCGGGGTGGAACGCGGTGAAGTGCATCGGCACGTCGGGGCCGAGGTGGTCGACGACCCAGCGCGTCATCTCGTCGAGCTCGGCGTCGGAGTCGTTCATGCCCGGGATGAGCAGTGTCGTCAGCTCGAGCCAGACGTCGGTCTCGTGCTGCACGTATTCGAGCGTGTCGAGCACGGCGCCGAGATCGGCGCCGCAGGTGTGCCGGTAGAAGTCGTCGGTGAACCCCTTCAGGTCGATGTTGGCGGCATCGAGGTGGGCGAAGAACTCGGCGCGGGGCTCGGGGCAGATGTAGCCGGCGGTCACGGCGACGGTGCGGACATCGCGGGCGTGGCAGGCATCGGCGACGTCGACGGCGTACTCGAGGAAGATCGTCGGATCGTTGTAGGTGAACGCGACGCTGCGGCATCCGAGCTCGACCGCCGCGTCGGCGATCGCCTCGGGCGACGCCGAGTCGGCGAGGGTGTCGATCTCCTTGGACTTGGAGATGTCCCAGTTCTGGCAGAAGCGACAGGCGAGGTTGCAGCCGGCGGTCCCGAAGCTGAACGTCGCGCTCCCGGGCAGGAAGTGGTCGAGCGGCTTCTTCTCGATCGGGTCGACGCAGAACCCGCTCGACCGGCCGTACGTGGTGAGCGCCACGCCGTCGACGCCGTCGACGGTCTCACGGGCCCGCACGAAGCACACGCCATGCTGACCCGGGCGCAGCTTGCAGGCCCGGGGACACACGTCGCACTGGACCCGTCCGTCGTCGAGCTGGTGCCAGTACCTGGTGGCCACCGTGCTCGAGTCCACGCTTTCACGGTACGACTCCACCAGGCGTCGCTGCCACGTACGAATGGCACGTCTCGGTGTCCGACCGAGGGCTCCGAGCACGCAGAGCCGCGATCCGTCGGAACGCGGATCCCACGCTCGATCTCGCGGCTCGTGGCCGTCACAGGTGCTGCGTCATGCGACGTTGGGGGTGTCCCTGATCGAAGACGTCAGCGACAGTCGGCGGCGGCGGAGGAGGAGGAGGAGGAGGAGGACTCCCCGGGGGGCTTCGCTTCCGG
>CBFCWS010000129.1:0-8111 GCA_965601765.1 uncultured Ilumatobacter sp.
CGCGATCGTGGCGTCGATCGCCCCGCACGTCGACGTCGCAGGAGTCCGGGCAGCAGACCTGGCAGCAGTCCGGCCACAGCACCCGGGCAGCGGAGACGGGGCCGCCGTCGTGCTCACCGCCGACGACTTCCGGTACGGCACCTACGTCATCGACCGGCCCGGACGGTACGTGCTCGGCGAGGACATCAGCTTCAATCCGAACTCGCCGGAGATCCTGACCGAGGCGATCGCCGCAGGGACCCCGCCGCACGCCCTCGGACTCACCACACCGGTCGACGCCTACCAGGCCGGACGGCCGCTCCGACCGCAGCTCGTCCCGGGCGGCGTCGACCACTTCACGCCCGGCGGGCCGGCCGACGCACGCTACGACCCGGCTGCGTTCGGCGTCGGGTTCTTCGCCGCCATCGCCGTCACCGCCGACGGCGTCGTGCTCGACCTGGCCGGCCACACGATCGAGCAGAGCGCCGAGCACGCCCTCCTCCAACGGTTCTTCGGCGTCGTCGAGCTCGCGGACCAGCCGTTCCTGCCGGCGCAGGGCCCGTTCGACTTCGGCGACGGCATCACACCCGCCACCGACGTGACCATCGAGAACGGCACGATCGGGCGCAGCTCGCACCACGGCATCCATGGCAACGGGAACCGCGACGTCACCATCCGCGACGTCGACTTCGTCGACTACGAGGTCGGCGCCGTCGCGCTCAACGGGGTCGACGGGCTGACGGTCAGGCACGTGACCGCCACCAACCGCAAGGACGTCCCCGTGCTCGGCACGTTCTCGTCGGCACAGTTCATCAAGGCCTACGTCGACCACCTCGTCCGGGTCGGGTCGACGACGACCCTCACCGTCGACGGCGACGTGCTCGACGCCGCCACGATCCGGGCCGACCTGCGAGCCGCCATCGACGACACCCACGCCGATCTGATCGCCGATCCGCACGTCGCCGGCGGACGCACCCTGATCGACCCGACCGATCACCCCGACGCGTACGCGCTGTTCCACAACGACGACGGCGTCGTCGACGGTAACTCGTACTCGTTCCTGGTCAACCCGATCGGTGTCGCCGTGCACGGCTTCCCGACCGCGCCCGACCCCGACGACGCCGCTCGCGACGTCCACTTCGACGACGTCCACGTCGTCGATCAGGTCGCGGCGATCCGCGAGGTCCCGGCGCTCGACGTCGGGGGCGGCGCCGCCGTCGACCCCGTCGGCGCCGTGTTCCAGACGAGGAACCGCCACCCCGACACCGGCGAGCTGATCACGATCGCCGACGACGACCGGTTCACCGGCAACGTCGTCGCCAACGCCCAGGCGCTCGTCGCCAAGGCCGCGGCCGGCGGCGAGTTCGACGGAACCCACCTCAGTACCGAGCGCCTCAGCATCACACCCGACGTGCTCGCCTGGGTCGAGGGGGCCGCCACGTTCGACGACGCCGGACTCGGCTACCTCTGCAACGGCGACTCCATGTTCCACGTCAACAAGGGAGCGATCGCGTTCCGCGTGGACGGCGCCCGGGACGTCCGGCTCGTGCACACGAGCGTGACCGGGCTGGCCAACCTCGGCGACGGCGGGAGCACGATCTGCGGCGACTATCGCGCCGGGACGTCGCACCCCGCCGCCACGCTCCCCGGCTACGGGGGATCGGCGACGCGCGCCTACTCGTTCGCTGGATCGCGCGGCGTGCGGGTCGTCCAGCCGCAGATGCGCGACGTCCGGGCGGTCGCCGGTCCGGCGGTCGGGCTCGACCTGCTGACCGACACCGCCGACGTGAGCGTCGTGCTGCCGACCGTGGACGGGTTGTTCGCGGGCGCCCCGTCGGACGACGGTCCGACGCCACCGTCGACCGCCTTCGCCTGCCACGCCGGTCCGGACGTTCGAACCGTGTCGATGGTCGGCCCGCAGGCGAACGACGTGGACGGGGCGGCCGGACACGGGGTGCTCGACGACGACGCCGCAGCGGTCGACGTGATCGGTCGTCGCGATCACTGACCAGGCGGAGCCGGTCACTCCGCCGGGAACCGTGCGCCCCACCAGAGCGCCGGCGTGCCGACCGGGGAGTTGAGCTGCCGGGCCCGGTCGGCGCCCGACAGCGCCCGTCCGTGCGGGGCGATCGCGAGATGGACCTCCGCACCGAGCGGATCGTCGAGAAGCGAGCCGCTCAGCTGGCCCTCGCCGAGCCGGACGTTGCCGGTGAAGTGCAGCTCGGCACCGTCGCCGAGGCGCCCGTCGACCTGGTACACCCCACCCCGGGCCGCCGCGTCCTCGGTGAGATCGTCCGCGTCGCACAACCCGTCGGTGCACTTCGTCGGATCGTTGAACGCGATCAGCCACAACGTGAAGATCTCCGGCGCGTCACCCGCACCGGGTGAGACCGGCGGATGCCAGTCGATCCAGGGCGGGATCATCTCGTGGGTCGGGTACTCGTACGAACCGGGGCCGGGCGTCGGAACGACGACCTCGACCGCGAGCCGGTCGGGACGCCGTTGCAGCCGTGCGCCGCCGGCCTCGTACACCGAGTCGGGCGTGCCTTGGGCGCCGACGTCGGCCGTCCGCCAACCGCCCTCGTCGTCGGTCCCCCGACGGCTGACGACGAGGATCGCGGCGGCCGCCACGACGGCGACGGCGACGACCCCGACGGCCACGACGGAGCCAGGGGTCCGACGTGTCGGGCCGGACTCGACGGGATCCGGCGCTGCGGTGGTGGCAACGTCGTCGGGGCGGGTGGTGACGGGTGGTGTGGTCATGTCGGGCTCACGATCAGTGGGTAGCTGGCTGAGGACGTGGCGCTGGGAACGCCGAGGACGCAGGTGACCGCGATCGGCGCGTCGCCGACGACGGCGGCGCCGCCGGTCGCGCCGCCGAGCTGCGCGGTGGTGATGGCGAGGATCGCGCCGAGCGACGCCGCCGGGACCGTGCCCGCGCGCTCCTCGGCGGCGAGCTCGTCCGTGGTCATCCCGATCGGCGCCGACCGCAGTGCCACCGCGACGACGTCCGAGCTGGCGTTCTCGACGTGCACCTCGACGACGTCGCCGCGTTCGGCGGCCAGATCGCCGCCGAACGCCGGGAGGTCGATCGGAGCTCCGTCGACGACGACCCGATCGAGGGTGCAACCGTCGTCGGCCTGGGTCAGCTCGACGAGCACGTCGGCGTCGTGCTGCCAGGTCGGCGGCCGCTCGGCGTGTTGAGAGATCTGGACGTGCCCGAAGGCCACGTCGCCCTCGAGTCGTCGCAGCTCCGCGTCGATCGCCGCAAGGTACCCGCCCGACCGCGACAGCGCGACCCCGTCGCCGGCGAGGTCGACCACGGTCTCCCCCGGTGCGAGGTCGTCGTCGAGGTACGCGGCGATCGCCTGCTCCACGGCGATGTCGAAGCGCTTCAGCGTGGAGCTGAGCACGACATCGCGCTCGGCGTCGGATCGGGTGACGTACTCGTCGGAGTCCGAGCCGATCGTCCAGACGCGCGCGCCCTCGTCGAGCTGCTCGTTCGCCGCCCGCGCGATCCCGGCCCCCGCCGGACCGGCGTCGTGGAAGACGACGTCGACCCCGTCGTCGTACATCGTCGTCGCCAGCGCGTCGGCCAGGTCGTCGCGGGACTCGGCCAACGCGATCGGGTCGACCACCGGGCCGATGAACGACGACACGACGTTGACGTCGGGGTCGGCCCACCGCGCGCCCCGTTCGAAGCCGTTCCGGGAGCGTTCCGTCCGGAACGTCTGGTAACCGCCGATGAATCCGACCGTCCCGGTCTGCGACGACAGTGCCGCCGCCACCCCCGCCATGAAGGCGCTCTCCTCGACGGCGAAGTGCACCTCGGTCAGGTTGGCGTTCTCGATGTGCACGGCGGCGGGGTCGATGGCGACCCACCGGACGTCGGGGTAGTCGGCGGCGACGGCGTCGACGGCGAGATCGAACTCGCTGCCGACGATGACGAGATCGGCCCCGCTGTCGGCGAGCCGGCGGAGATCCGCTTCGGGATCGACCAGCGGCTCGATCAGGTCGACGCCGATGCCGTGCTCCCGCTCGGCGTTGCCGACACCGGCGATCATCAGGTCGGCGACGCCGAGGTCGCCACCGGCGCCGTGCACGACCGCGATCGCCGGTTCACCGCCACCGGCCACCAGCAGGATGCCCGCTCCCACCGCCACGGCGATCGCCACCGCCATCGACGTGAGGAGCAGCAGCCGACGGCGAGCCCTCCCTTCGAGCGTCGCCTCGCGCTCGATGCGGCGCTCCTCGGTGGCCTGCTCCGACGCTCGCTGCCGGATCGACGCATCGAGGAACTCCCGTTCGGTGGCGCTCTGGCGGAGCGTGCTCGCGGCCGCCCACTCCTCGTAGTCGGCGAGGCGCTGACCGGCGAGGAGGTATCCCGGTCGTCGACCCGATGCCTCCCACTCGGTCAGCGCCGTCGAGAGACGGGCGCGGGTCAGCAGGTCCTGGCGTCCCCGCTCGATCCACCGCCGCAGCCGCGGCCAGTGCTCGAGCAAGGCCTCGTGGGCCACCTCGACCGTGGGCGCGCCGTCGACCGGGTCGCGATCTAGGGTGAGGAGCCGACGGTGACCGAACCGGGCGAGCACGACCTCGACGGCGACGGGATCGTCGGTGATCGCCATGATCTCCGCGACGCCGACGCGGCGACGACCCCACGCCCCGTGCTCGTCGATCGTCACCAGGCGGAGGAAGAGCTGCTTCGCGACGTCGCGCTCGTCGACGGTGAGGTCGACGAACAGGTCTTCGGCGCGCCGGCCGATCACGCCGTTGAGCCCGTCCATCGCCTCGTACGCGTCGTGGGTGAGCAGGGCACCGTCGCGGTGGTCGAACAGCTCGGTCAGGGCGTACTGGTAGAGGGGCAGGCCGCCCGCCTGCCCGGCCACGTCACCGATGAGGCGGACGAGCAACGCCGGCTCGAGTGCCACGCCCGCTCCCGCCGCCGGCTGCTCGGCGGCAGCCTCCAGCTCCTCCGCCGTGAGGGGAACCACGTTGACGATGCCGTCGGCGAGCATCTGTGCGAACATCGGGTACTCGAGCGGCCGGCCGTAGAAGTCGGCACGGAGCCCGATGGCCACGGCGATCCGGCCGTCGGAGTCGCGGAGCGCATCCTCGAGCAGCCGGATGAACCGGTCGCGCGTCGTACGGCTCGCCCCCAGCGTGAAGAGCTCCTCGAACTGGTCGATGACGACGAGCACGCGATCGTGCTCCCCGGGGACCAACCGCAGGCAGGCAGGGAGCGTGCACCTCACGGTGTCGGCCAACAGCGCGTCGAGTCCTGCGGGCGCGTCGGGGGCGGCGTGCCTCAGCGCCGACTCGAGCTCGCGGAACGGGTTGCCGCCCGGCACCATGCGGACGATCAACCAGTCGTCGGCGACGTCGGTCGCGCCGAGTGCGGCGACGAGCCCGGCGTGGAGCACGCTCGACTTGCCCGACCCGCTGGAGCCGACGAGCGCGACGAGCCCGCCACCCGTCTCGACGCGCCGCACGACGTCGGCGACGAGGCGCTCGCGCCCGAAGAAGCGGTCGGCGTCGTCCGAGCCGAACGCCCGCAGTCCGACGAAGGGGTTCGCGGCGTCGTCGACGACTCCCGATCGCGTCGAACCCGGGATCAGCCGCGTGTCGTGCCGCAGGATCTGATCCTGGATGCGGCGCAGGTCGGGCCCCGGCTCGAGGCCGAACTGCTCGCCGATCCGCTGCCGGTGCCGATCGAAGGCGCGAAGTGCGTCGGTCTGGCGGCCCGCTCGGTAGAGAGCGATCATGTGCTGCGCCGCAAACCGCTCGCGTTCGGGGTGCTCGACGGCGAGCTGGTCGAGCTCACCGATCACCTCGCGGTGTCGGCCGGCTCGGACGTCGGCGTCGATGCGGTCCTCGAGCGCCGCCAGCCGCCGGTCCTCGAGGCGATCGGCGTCGACCCGCGCGAAGTCGTCGTAGGCGAACTCCTCGAGCGCGGAACCCCGCCACAGATCCAGCGCGTCGCGCAGAAGTCGGCCGGCCGCGTCGGGATCGTCGTGCAGGACCTCGCGGCCCGAGTCCGCGAGATCCTCGAACCGGCGGGCGTCGATGTGGGAGCAGTCGGCGTTGAGGACGTAGCCGTGGTCGCGGGTGACGAGCACGTCGCTCTTCCCGCCCGCCTTTCGGTCGGGATCGAGGATCGCACGGAGCCGTGAGACGTACACCCAGAGCGTCCGCTCCTTGCCGTGCGGCTGCTCACGCCACAGATCGTCGAGGATCCGCTCGGTGGGGACGACCCGGTTGGCGTTGACCAGGAGGATGGCGAGCAGGGCGCGCTGCTGGCGCGAGCCGATCTCGAGCGACCTGCCTGAATCGAGCACCTCGATCGGTCCGAGGATGCGGTACTCCACCTCTTCCCCCCGCTCTTGGCTCACCGTGGTCCCCGTAGATGAGCTTGACGACCTTAACAGGCCCTGAACGCGCCGCCGGCGGGCCACCCCAGGTCAGCGGGTCGAGACGGAGCCGGCATGCGCCCGCGATCGCGCTGTTAGCCGTCGTTCAGCCGGTGCGAGAACCGTGAACGGCCTGGCCCGGCCACACCGTCCGGGCCCGAACGAAAGGAACCATCGTGAGACGAACACTCTTGGCACTCACCCTGTCGGCCGGTCTCGTCGTGGCGGGTCACTCGACCGCGGCTGCCGCGCCCGAGCAGGCCGACGTCATGGAGCAGGGCGGCATGAGCGTCCGCGCCGCCGACGGCGCCAGCCTGGTGCGCCAGGCGAACGGCATCGCGGTGTCGATGACGATGCCGGCGCCCGAACCGGGCACGTACGTGTACCCGACGGGGACCGAGCCCGGTCACCCGGAGGTGTTCACGTTGTGGGCGTTCGTGTTCAACCACCCGGAGAACTGCTCCAGCGGGGTCTGCGACGGGGACGACACGTCCGACCCGGCGGTCGGGTTCGGCGCCTACAACGCCGCCGGCCACGTGAACTCGGGCGGCACGCTCAACCTCAGCGGACGCATCGGGGTCGGCGAGCCGGCGGGCGGGCCGCCCGGGTCGACGATGGCACCGCTGTCGAACCCGGCGGGCGCCGAGATCCATCTCGCCGTGACCACACACGGCGGGCTCGACCCGTCGACCTTGCCGACCGAGTTCCGCATCCCCACCGGCAGTCCCGCTTGCGGGTGCTGGTGGGTCGCCCTGTTCACCTGAGCGACGTCATCCCACGTGGGGTCCGACCCCGGCCGCCCGGGCGGCCGGGTCGGACCCTGGCGACGCGTGCGGGCGGCGAGTCGTTGCCGACGGACTGGTCGGCGTCGCTCACCGATGCAGTCGTCTGCAGCAACGACGAGGGCACCGGCATCGGTGGTGTCGCGAACGTCAACGACCTCACATCCGAGTCACTGCGCGACTACGCGGACGAGTCGGTCGACATCGCACGTGGTCTGGGCGACGAGGTACGGGCACTGGGCCTCTCCATGGAAGGGGTCGTCGCGGCGTGGACCGCACAGGAGCGTGGTGACGTCGACCGCGTCGTGACCATCGCTCCGGCGATGACGATCCCCGGCCTTCCTGCCTCGTTGACCCGCGTCTTCCGGAACATCTTCCACAAGCTCCCGAACGTCTCCCTGCCGAGCGCGGGCACGACGCTCGATCACGCGTACGCAGGTCAGACGACCAAGGGCCTCGACGCCACGTTCGAGATGGGGGCGTACGTCGCCGATGAGGGGTACGAGTCATCGCCGGCGTCGCCGGACGTGATCGTGGTGCTCAACCCGGACGACGACCAGGTCGATCCGGTCCACCTGTCCGAGTTCGCGAGCGCCTGGGCCGCACGCGGAGGTCCGGTCGCCCTCTACCGCCTGCCGGCGATCGGACTCCCGCACGACGTGATCGACGTCGACCAGCCCGAGGGCGACCCCGACCTCGTGTACCCGATCCTGGTCGACCTGCTCGACGGGAACCGACCGTGACCGGCCCACCGACGACCATCCGGTAGGGCGGCGCGGCCACCCGGACCGTGCACACCGAATCGCACCGAAGCGCTCGGTCACCGCGACATCCGGATCCTCGACCACGAGGTCGACGACGACGGCGCGATCACGGTCGTGTCCAAGCGCATCACCCCCGGCGAACAGCCGGGCACCACCGTGGTGCGGGTCGACGGTGA
>CBFCWS010000130.1:0-8099 GCA_965601765.1 uncultured Ilumatobacter sp.
CCGCCCCCCCGCCGCGACTCAGGGGTGGAAGGAGCGCTCGAGGCCGCGCATCGCGGCCCACAGCGTGTCGTTGACGGGTGTCGGGACGCCGGCGGCGCGCCCGGCTCGGCAGACGGCGCCATGGATGACGTCGACCTCGGTGCGCGAGCGCTTCCTGACGCTCTGGAGCATCGACGCCTCGAAGGCGTGGGGCAGGCCTTCCCAGGCGCGGCGCCACGGCACGGCCGGGTCGGTGGTCGTCACCGGGACGCCGGTCGCACGTGCGACCTCGATCGCCTCCGCGACGGTGGCGATCGCCATCGGCTCGACGTCGGGGTCGACCGAGAGCTCGCCGTACGGGAGCCCGGTGAGCGCGCTCCAGGCGCCGGTCGCGACGTTGACGAACAGCTTTTCCCACATCGTGACCCTGATGTCGCTGCTCACCTCGGTGGCGAGCCCGGCCGCCTCGAACGCCATGGCGAGCGCCTCGATGCGACCCGTCCGAGCACCGTCGAGCTCCCCGATCGTCGTCTGCCGGCCGGCGGTGCCGTACTCGACCACGCCGGGTTCGACGATCCTTCCTCCGACGAACGTGCGGCCCGCGACCACCCGCTCGGCGCCGATCCGGCCGGCGATGATCTCCTCGCATCCGACGCCGTTCTGCAGCGTCAGCACGAGCGTCTCCGATCCGATCACGGGCTCGGCGGCCGCGACGGCATCGGCGGTGTCGAACGACTTCACCAGCACGATCACCAGGTCGGCGGTGCGCTCCCCGACCCCTGTCGAGGCCGCCACGGCGACCGCCCGAGCGGCGTCGTCGTCGACCAGATGCAGTCCGTGGGCGTTCACCGCGTCGACGTGGGCCCGGTTGCGGGTGACGAGCACGACGTCGTGGCCGGCCTCGGCGAGCACCGCACCGACGACCGATCCGAGCGATCCCGCCCCGAGCACGACCACACGCATGACCGGAACGTACTGCGTCGAGCGCGACCTCGCCCGACGACGCGTCAGCGGAGCTGGTCCTTGCGCACCTTGCCGAGCGCGTTGCGCGGGAGCTCGTCGACGATGCGCACCTCGCGCGGGCGCTTGTGGTTCGACAGGGTGGTCGCGACGTGCTCGATCAGCTCCTCGGGATCGCCGATGTCACCGACCACCACCGCCACGATCCGCTCGCCGAGATCGTCGTCGGGGACGCCGATCACGGCGGCCTCGACCACGTCGGGGTGGGCCAGCAGCGACGACTCCACCTCCCCCGCACCGACCTTGTACCCGCCGGTCTTGATGATGTCGATCGACGTCCGGCCGACGATCCGGTGGAACCCTCCGGGGTCGATCGTCGCGGCGTCGCCCGTGACGAACCACCCGTCGGCGCCGCGGACGGCCGCCGTGGCCTCGGGACGGCCGAGATAGCCGAGGAACCCGGTGGTGCAGTCGACCTCGAGCCCGCCGATCGTCTCGCCGTCGCGGGCGGCGAGGGTGCCGTCGTCGGCACGGAGGCGGGTGCGCACGCCCGCCAACGGTTCCCCGACGTGCCCGGGGCGGCGTTCGCCGTCGAACCTCGTCGACAGGGTGATCAGCGTCTCGGTCATGCCGTACCGCTCGCACGGACGCTGGCCGGCGAGCGCGACGAGACCGTCGAACACGGGCCCGGGCAGCGCCGCGCTGCCCGACACGAGCAGGCGCGCCGACCGCAGGGCGCCCGCCGAGGTCGGGTCGGCGACGACGCGGCTCCACACCGTCGGGACGCCGAAGTAGAGCGAACCCCGGGCAGCGGCGTAGCGCTCCGGGGTCGGCCGGCCGGTGTGCACCACCTTGCTGCCGACCCGGAGGGCGCCGAGCACACCCAGGACCAGCCCGTGCACGTGGAACAGCGGCAGACCGTGGACGAGGACGTCGTCGGGGCTCCACGACCACGCATCGGCGAGCCCGTCGAGACACGCCGCCAATGCCGGCTCGGAGAGCATCGCTCCCTTCGGCGGCCCGGTCGTGCCCGAGGTGTACATGACGAGCGCCGGCCTCCCCGCGTCGGTGCGGCGGCCGTACGTGCCGACGCCGGCACCACCGGCGCCCGTGCCCCCTACGCCGGTGTCCGGCACCGGCACCGACGGCAGGTCGACGTCGTCCCACGGCGGCGAGCCGACCACGACCTGCGCGCCGGAGTCGCCGAGGACGTATCGCCGCTCGACCGGTCCGGCGTCGATCGGCACCGTGACCGCCGGGACACCCGCCCGCAGGCAGGCGGTGACGGCGACCACGGTGTCGAGCGTCGCCGCGGCGGGGATCGCCACCATGTCGTGGCCCGCGAGGCGGGCCGCGAGGGCGTCGGCTCGCCCGACGAGCGCCGAGCGCGAGCTGGCCCGACCGTCGACGACGATCGCGTCGGCGGCATCGGCCGCGGACGGGTCGTCGAGTGCGGTCAGCAAGCCCACGGTGGCGAGTCTGGCACCCCGAAGCGATCGGGCGGCGTGCGCGGATCGAGGTCCGCCACCTCCCTCACGTGATCGTCCGATCGGGCCACGACGGCGCAATAGATCGACGCGACGAGCCGGCGCGCCCGGAACCCCGGCCAGTCGACCGGCAGCAGTCGCACCGGCGCACCGGGGTCGACCAGTGCGGTGCGGCGGAACGTGGCGACGGCCAGCAGCCGCAGCTTCCAGGCCTGCGCCGGTGAGAGCGAGGCCAGCGTGGCGTCCGTGAGCCCGTCGAACTCGGCGACGAAGTCCCGGTAGCGGTCGGCGATCGCATCGAGGTCGAGGCTGGCGCGCGCCAGCGCCCGGTCGTCGAGCATCGCGTCGCCGGTCTCGAGCCGGCTGCGCGTGACGAGCGCCCGCGCCGGCGCGTGCCCGATCCCGACTCGCTCGACGATCGCGGGTTCGTGCACCGGCGACACGAGCACGTTCGGCGCGGCGGTCGCGAACCCGATCGCCGTGAGATCGTTGCGCAACCGCTGTCGTTCGTCGGCGTCGCCGGCGCCGGGATCGACGACGACCAGGGTCCACTCGCCGTCCCACTCCACGCTGCGACCCCCGTAGATCCGCTCCGTCGCGTCGTGGAACGTGGGGAGCGCCGATGGTGCGACGCGGTACAGGCTGCGCCGGCCGACGGCGCGCGAGGTGACCAGCCCGTCGGCCACCAGGCGCGACAGCGACGTGCGGACCAACCGCTCCTTGACGTCGAAGTCGGCGAGGAGCGCGTGCAGCGCGCCCACCGAGACCTCTGTGTCCGCACCGGCGAGCAGCACGGCGTCGCCGAAGACGGTGACGAGCAGGTTGCGTGCGCTCGGCGCGCCGTCGGAGTGGATCGCACCGGCGAGCGCGGCCGGGAGGGCGGCCGCGGGGGTGACTGCACCGGACGACATGACACAACTCTAGTCGTGGACATCGTCAATCGCGTGTCATATACTGCTCGCATGCCCGACGAAACGAGCTCCGACACGAGCCCCCGCCGCGCGCACTTCGACGCGCTCATCGACGACGACGACCGGATCGAGCCGACCGACTGGATGCCCGAGGAGTACCGCAAGACGCTGATCCGCCAGATCGCGCAGCACGCCCACTCCGAGATCATCGGCATGCAGCCCGAGGGTCACTGGCTGACGCGTGCTCCCTCGCTGCGCCGCAAGGCGATCCTCACGGCCAAGGTGCAGGACGAGGCCGGTCACGGTCTCTACCTCTACGGCGCCGCCGAGACGCTCGGCGTGCCGCGCGAGGAGCTGCTCGAGCTGCTCCACACCGGCCGCCAGAAGTACTCCTCGATCTTCAACTACCCGACCCTCACGTGGGCCGACGTCGGCGCGATCGGATGGCTCGTCGACGGTGCGGCGATCATGAACCAGGTGCCCCTGTGCCGGTGCTCGTTCGGCCCCTACGCACGCGCGATGGTCCGCATCTGCAAGGAGGAGAGCTTCCACCAGCGGCAGGGCTACCAGATCATGCTGACCCTCGCCGAGGGAACCGACGAGCAGCGGCGGATGGCCCAGGACGCGCTCGATCGCTGGTGGTGGCCGTCGATCATGATGTTCGGCCCGTCCGACGCCGACTCCGTGCACGGCGACCAGAGCATGCGGTGGGGCATCAAGCGCTTCAGCAACGACGACCTCCGCCAGAAGTTCATCGACGCGACCGTCCCCCAGGCCGACCTGCTCGGTCTCACCGTCCCCGACCCCGACCTCCGCTTCGACGAGGCGACCGGTCACTACGTCCACGGGCCGATCGACTGGGCCCACTTCTGGGAGGTCGTGAAGGGCGACGGGCCGTGCAACCGCGAGCGGATGGCGACCCGGGTCGGCGCCCACGACGACGGCGCATGGGTCCGCGAGGCCGCCAGCGCCTACGCCGACAAGCAGGCGGCTCGCCGTGCGGAGGTCGCGGCATGAGCGGGGCGGACTGGCCACTCTGGGAGGTGTTCGTGCGGGCCAAGCGAGGCGTCAGCCACGTCCACGCCGGCACCGTCCACGCACCCGATGCCGAACTGGCGTTGCAGAACGCGCGAGACCTCTTCACCCGGCGCAACGAGGGCGTCAGCATCTGGGTGGTCAGATCGAGCGATGTCACCGCCTCCGACCCGGACGACGGCGCCTCGCTCTTCGACCCTGCATCCGACAAGTCGTTCCGTCACCCCACCGACTTCGAGCTGCCCGACGAAGTCGCCCACATGTGATGCCGGCCGACATCGCTCCCCCGCTGCTGACCTACGTCCTCCGTCAGGGCGACCGCGCCCTCGTGCTGGCCCAGCGACTGCTCGAGGTCGTGACGCACGCGCCCGAGATCGAGGAGGACATGGCGCTCTCCAACCTCGCGCTCGACCTGATCGGCCAGGCGCGCGCCCTGTACTCCTACGCCGGCGAGATCGAGGGCGCCGGCCACGACGAGGACCACTTCGCGTACTGGCGCAACGATCACGAGTGGCTCAACCCGCTCCTCGTCGAGATCCCCAACGGCGACTTCGCCCAGGTGATCACCCGCCAGTTCCTGCACGACGCGGCCGCGCTCCCCTACTGGGAGGCGATGACCGGGTCGTCCGACGAGACGCTCGCGGCGATCGCCGGCAAGGCGGTCAAGGAGACCGCCTACCACCTCCGCCACAGCCGGGGCTGGGTGATCCGCCTCGGTGACGGCACCGACGAGAGCCACCGCCGGGCGCAGCAGGCGGTCGACGGACTCTGGCGGTACACCGGCGAGATGTTCGACGCCGACGACGTCGAGACCGAGCTCGTCGCGAGCGGTGTCGCCGCCGAGCCCGCCGCGGTCGCCTCGGCATGGCGGGCGATGGTGACCCAGACCCTTTCCGAGGCCACGCTCGACGTCCCCGCCGACGGACCGATGCAGCGCGGTGGGCGGACCGGTGTCCACACCGAGTCGTTCTCGCTCCTGGTCGGCGAGCTCCAGGTCGTCGCCCGAGCCCACCCGGGTGCGTCATGGTGACGGCGACCGGGGCCGAGGTCGAGACGCGCGTACGCGAGATCGAGGACCCCGAGCTCCCCCACGTCACGATCGGCGACCTCGGCATCGTCCGGTCGGTCGAGATCGACGGCGAGACCGTCCTGGTCGAGCTGACGCCGACGTACACCGGCTGCCCCGCGACCGAGCAGATCCGCGACGACGTCGAGGCCAGCGTCCGCGCCGCCGGGTACGACGCCGACGTGCGCATGGTCATGAGCCCTGCCTGGACCACCGACTGGATCACCGAGCGCGGTCACGAGCGGCTGCGGGCGGCCGGGATCACCCCGCCCCCTCCCGCCGACACCGCCGACCTCACCGCCGTCGACCTCCCGGTCGCGTGCCCCCGCTGCGGCTCGCGGCGCACGCGCCTGATCTCCCGGTTCGGCGGCACGGCGTGCAAGTCGAGTCACACGTGCATGTCGTGTGCCGAACCGTTCGAAGCGTTCAAGGCCCTGTGATGACCACCGACACGACCGCGACCGACCCCGACGCGCCGATCGACGACGGCTTCCGCCCCCTGCGGGTGGCAGCGATCGAGCACGACACCGACGACAGCATCGTCGTCACCTTCGACCGCGACGATCGGCGTCTCCGGTTCGAGCACGGGCAGCACCTCACCCTGCGTCGCGAGTTCGACGGGATCGAACTGCGGCGCAGCTACTCGATCTGCTCGCGGGCACCCGACGGACCCCTTCGGGTGGGCATCCGCCGTGTGCCCGGCGGCGTCTTCTCCACGTGGGCGAGCACCGAGCTCGAGGTCGGCGACACGATCGACACCCTGCCGCCGCTCGGCCACTTCACCCACCGCATCGATCCGACGATCGCCCGTTCGTACACCGCCGTCGCCGCAGGGAGCGGCATCACACCGGTGTTGTCGATCGTGTCGACGATCCTCGCCGCGGAACCCGAGTCGCAGGTGTCGATGCTGTACCTCAACCGCACGTCGCAGTCGACGATGCTGCTCGACGAGTTGCTCCAGGTCCGCGACCGCCACCTCGCCCGGCTGGCGATCGCCTTCGCGTTCACCAGGGAGGAGACCGGGGGCGAGCTCCTCTCGGGCCGCCCGGACCGGGAGCGGATCGACGCCTGGGTGGCCGCGGGGCTCGTGCCCGCCGACGTCGACCGGGCGTTCCTGTGCGGGCCGATCGAGTTCACCAACGACGTGCGCGCGGCGCTGATCGACGCCGGGCTGTCGGCCGAGTCGATCCAACGGGAAGTGTTCACCACCAAGCAGCAGGGCACCGCGACACTGGCCCCGCAGGAGATCACCGAGTCGTCGGTCGCGGTGGCGACGGGCCGTGCCACGCTCAACGGCCGCACGACGGCGTTCGACCTGTACGAGGGCGACAGCGTGCTCGACGCGGTGCAGCGGGTCCGCCCCGACGCGCCGTTCTCGTGCCGCTCGGGGGTGTGCTCCACGTGTCAGGCGGTGATCGAGGACGGCGAGGTCGAGATGGCGGTCAACTACGGCCTGACCGACGCCGAGATCGAGCGCGGGTACGTCCTCACGTGCCAGTCGTCGCCTCGCACCAGCGAGATCACCGTCGACTTCGATGCCTGACGGCGCGGGCGGGGACCGACCCTCTCAGTGGGTGTGGCGCACGGGTTCGTGGACGCGCAGGAGGGTCGACTTGCCGAAGAGGCTCTCGATCAGGTCGACCGACACCTTCGCGGTCCGGTTCCGCACATCGAGTGCCGGGTTGAGCTCGACGACGTCGAGTGACCCGATCAGCCCGGTGTCGGCGATCATCTCCATGCACAGCTGGGCCTCGCGGTACGTCGGGCCGCCGTGCACCGCCGTGCCGACCCCCGGTGCGAGCTCGGCGTCGAGGAAGTCGACGTCGAAGCTGACGTGCAGGTGGTACGACTCGTCGAGCCCGTCGAGCGCGCGCTCCATCGTCGCACGCATGCCGATCTCGTCGACGAACCGCATGTCGAACACCTCGACCCCGAGGTCGAGGATCGTGTGCTTCTCGCCGTCGTCGACGCTGCGGAGCCCGACCTGACGGATGTCGTCGGGCTCGATCGCAGGTGTGCGGTCGGCCATCGAGACGAGATCGTCGGGCCCCGTCCCGAGCAGGCATGCGACCGGCATCCCGTGGAGGTTGCCGCTCGGGGTGATCGAGGCGGTGTTGATGTCGGCGTGTGCGTCGAACCAGATGATGCGGAGGTGCTTGCCCTGCCGGCGGGCGTGATCGGAGACGGCGGCGATCGACCCGATCGCGAGACAGTGGTCGCCCCCGAGGACGATCGGCAGGCGGTCGTCGGCCAGCTCGGCGGCGACCGCGTCGCGGAGCAGGCGGTTCCACTCGATCACCTCGGGCAGGTGCCGGTACCCGTCGACCGGCGGCCGGAGCGGGTTGTCGGGACCGACCAGGTCGCCGGTGTCGCGCACGTCGTTGCCGAACGCCTCGAGCGCGGACTGGAGCCCGGCGATGCGAAGGGCTCCCGGACCGAGCCGCGCCCCGATGACGCTCGCGCCGACATCGGTCGGCGCACCGATCAGACTCACGTTCCGCATGACGTCCCCTCACTCGACAGGGCGCACACGCTACGGCGTGACGACGACACCCGTCGCGGGTGAGATCGTGCCGGCGCAGACGTCGGCGTCCACCTCCGCGAGCCCGGCGAGGCCCTCGCGATGATCGACCTCCCTCCACCCGAACGTCGCCAGGGCCG